>CAMTNN010000038.1 GCA_947073895.1 uncultured cyanobacterium | reverse complement strand
TGCGTTTTTTGGCGAAGGTGAAAACTTTGATGAAAATGCAGTCGGAAACGCTCAAAACGTAGCTGCTATGCTTGGAACAAGAACTCAGAAATCGGATTTATTAAATAATCAATCATTTGAGGACTATTATACATCTTTGTTAGGAAAAATTGCTGCAACCGGTGATAATATGCAAACTCTTTATGATACTCAGGAAGGTTTAGTTGATTCTATTTATAACCAATTGAAGAGTGCTACTAATGTTGATTTGAATGAAGAACTTGTTGATTTGGTTAAATATCAAACAGCTTATGCAGCTGCAGCGCAAGTATTTAATACTTGTAATACATGTTTAGATACTTTAATGACTTTAGGAAGGTAATTTATGGTACAAAGAATTACATCAGCATCAAGATATGATTTGTTACTTACTGACATGCGCAGAAATATGTTTAATTATAATAAAGCGCTTGAACAGTTAAGTTCTTCTAGTAAGATTAACCATCTTACGGATGATCCGATTGGCGCTGTTAATGTTTTGAATACCAACCGCCAGCTTGGTCAAATAGAAACTTTTGAAACTAATGTTGGTATGGCATCTGCTGAGCTTAATGCACTGGGTGATTTAATGGAACTTGCGACCGGATATCTTAATCAAGCAAGAGATAAAGCGCTTCAAGCTAATAACCAGACCTATAACGAAAATT
Source organism: uncultured cyanobacterium (assembly GCA_947073895.1). Lineage (GTDB taxonomy): Bacteria > Cyanobacteriota > Vampirovibrionia > Gastranaerophilales > Gastranaerophilaceae > CAG-196. The sequence goes on along the minus strand of CAMTNN010000038.1, from coordinate 10,581 downwards.
CTCTTAAAGCTTTGAAAACCGAAATTGATGAAATTACAAAAACAATGGTTGATTTAGCGAATTCAGAGTATAACGATAATTATATTTTTTCAGGTGCTAATACAAAAACAATTCCTTATGAAATCAAAGAAAACGGGGATATTGTTTACTATGGAACACCAAACAGCAACCCTGATTATATAAGACAAACAGAAGTTGCTGACGGTGTATTTGAAATTATCAATACTACAGGTGATAAAGTTTTCGGGTATTATAAAGCTGCGGTTGAACCCGGTAACGGTGTTTATACTGATGCAGACGGTAAACGCGTAATCGAATCAACAGATGATGCAGGTAATACAGTTTATAAATATGAAAATGGTACCGAATATACAGGCGATGTAGCGGATTTAACTGATGGAGCTCCTGAGGAATATGATGGTGTAATGGGTGCTTTAAGAGTTCTAAGTAACTCAATTCAAGATGCACTGGATGCGCCTACCGATGCCGACCGTACAAAGGCATATGACACTATGCGCTCTACTTTGGATATGTTTGCTGATTCTTTGAATACAATTACAAATGAGCAGACAAAATTCGGTGGAGTTGCAAACCGTTTAGAAATGACAGAGTCAACTCTTGGTACAAGTAGTGACAGTTTGACAAACTATTTGTCTAATATTAACAGTGTTGATTATGCAGAAGCCGTTACAAACTGGCTGAGTGCTCAATATGCTTATCAGGCAAGCTTACAGGTTACAGCTTCATCAATGAACTTGAGCTTGTTAAATTATATGTAATTAAGTTTAGTCTACAATTTTAATATACTTACCATTTTTAAGGGCATTAAACTGCCCTTTTTATTTTTTTAAACCTAAAAAAGAACGAATTTTATTAATTAGTTTTTTGTCTTCATTTTCTTTTAATTCGTTAACATAATTATTGGATTCTTCAAGAAGTTTTGTAGTTTCAACAGCTCTTCTGAAAATATCCATGTTAGTTTCAGGTTCCGGCTGTTTAAATATTTTATATACTTCGTCTGCTCTTTGACTGCTTGCAAAGGGTAAGTGATAGATTGTATAACGCGAGTTATTAGCAAGGACTCTTACAATATTATCTTGTTTTTCAAATGCGTGAAAATTTTCTAAAAAACTTTTATCAATAGCCGCTTCTTTATCTCTAAAATATGGGACAAATTGCTTGCCATAACCCATAATATATAAATCCCAGCGTTTCGTATCTTGTAGACTTGCAACTTTTTGAAACATTTCAGAAAGTGAGTTTGCAGGAACGGTTTCAAATGCTTTATAAGCAGATTTACATATTTCACATTTCCCAAAGTTTGGACTTTGAATCTTATTGATTTGCATATTTATACTCCTCAAGTTTAGTATAGCATAAATAAGACTTGAAAAATTTTTTTGTTTATCGTAATATTATCTTGTGAGATGCGGAAGTAGCTCAGTTGGTAGAGTATCTGCCTTCCAAGCAGACTGTCGCGAGTTCGAGTCTCGTCTTCCGCTAATAATGGAGAGGGTTATGCCCTCTCTTTTATTTTAAGCCCCGTTAAGAATAGAAGAAAGGAAGTAGAATGAAAAAATTAGTCTTGTTGTTAATGGCAACATTGCTATTGACAGGCTGTGTGAAACAAACTACAACAGTTACTATTAATGATAATGCCAGTGCTGTTGTTAAAAAAGATTTGAATCTTGGTGCAAGTGTAACTGAAGGTTCAATTCAGGCTGAAATTGGTCAGCGCTTTTTGGATAATGCAAGAAAACAAAATCCTGTATCTTTGTTAAAATCGACTAAAGATGGTGAAGTTGTTTATACAAGCGTTGTAAAATACGATGATGTTATTAAAAATGATGTATTTGCTAACGAAACATTTTTTACTCCGGTAAATAAATCACAGAAAACTTTAAACTGTAAATCAGATAAAAAAAGAACAACATGTACTGCTGATTTTGTAGCGAAAATCGAAAGTGAAGAAATCAAAAAAGTACTTGATGAAAACGGTCTTACATATAGTGATTTAGATCCTTATGTGTTAGTTATGAATTTGCCGGTTGTTGCTGAATCACACAATGCTAATTTCTTTGATTTGGAAGCAAAAAGCTATATCTGGGAAATTCCTGCTGGACAAGAAATCCCTGTGAAATTAAAATTTAATTTCTAATCGAGGAATTATTTAATAAAAAGAGAGTGGAATTTGTTTCACTCTCTTTTTTATGTTAATTTGGATTCATTAGAAAGGTGATAGGCGTGTTAAGACAACTTCTTCCAATTTTATTACTTACAATCTCAAATGTTTTTATGACATTTGCATGGTATGGTCATTTGAGATTCAAGGGCTCTGCGCTTTGGATAGTTATTCTTGTTAGTTGGGGAATTGCCCTTTTTGAATATTGTTTTCAGGTTCCGGCAAACAGAATCGGGTATGAGTATTATAATGCAGCACAGCTCAAAACAATACAAGAGGTCATAACTTTAGTTGTGTTTAGTGTGTTTTCTGTTTTGTATTTGAAAGAAGATTTTCAATGGAATTATTTGGTTGGTTTCTTATTTATAATTCTTGCGGTGTTTTTTATATTTAAAAAATGGTAAGTATTTATGATAGAATGCTTTTGAACAATTAGGCGGTGACGCAAAATACAAAGATTATATCCCGTAGTTAAGCAGATAAAAATGACTAAAGATTTGGGTTGGACTGCTAAATCTGAGCATAGTATTCAAGCTACATTATGAAGAAAATCCTGAAATAGTTTTAAAAAATCTATATGAGAAACGTAAAGACCTACTTAAATCATGCGGGCTTAATATATCTTTTGAAGAACTTTTGCAAATGTATAAATAATCTGGAGCGAACCGACTGATGAGCAATCGGCTCTCTTAATATAATATTCCCTGCAAAATTAAATTGCAAGGATTATTAGATAATTTTATGCCATAAATTGTCCGCAAACCTTGTGTTTGTAAGTATTATAGCAAAATTCCCTGTTATTAGGTTAACAGGGAATTTTGTTAATTTAAATTAACTCATCTAATAACTCATTTACTTCGGATTGTGTCATTTGGTCAAGCTTCAACCCTCTGTATTTATCACTTGCACTTTGTGGTCCCAAGTGTTTTGCGCCACAAGTTCTTTCATAACTTGAAACTTTGATTCCATCAGAGCGAACATATCCTGATACTTTATAAGTACCTGCACAATCTTGATGAGATACTGCAGCAGCTCCGCCGGTTGATCGACCTTGATTTCCATGGAATATTTGATATTTTGATTGTTCGTATATCTTAGGAAAATTTCGTTTAAAATCTTCTCTATCCATATTTTTATAATCATCCATATTGTAGTAGTAAATAACATTTCCATTTTCATCAACATTCATTTCAACTCCGAGTTGATAAGGAAGTTCTCGTTCTTGCGGCAAAACAGTTTTTGCGTAATCCTTCAAATTATCAACACGATTTAACCATCCTTGTAAAAATTCTTTTTGGTTGGGCTTCTTTTCTACTTGTTTGTAATAATGTTCACGCCTTAACTGTTCAAATTTTTCTAAATTACCTCCACTTTTATTTAAAATTTGTTTCGCACCATACACACCATGTAGAACTGCCGTGTCAAAGACATACAAAGCGAGTCGTGGATTGTCTATTTGATCTGCACCGCTCGCTTTATAGTAATTGTTGTAATAAATATCTTCGACTTCTTGCTGGGTAATATTTTTTACATCTACAGTCGATAATCCTTTCGAACGACGATAAGAATTATATGTAGTCTGTGTAATTCCCTTATTAGTAGGTCCACCCAAATCATTTTTATTATTTACATAACCACCCTCACGAGCTAACACAAATTTTAACATATTGGGATATTCCAAGTCTGCATTTTCCATAAAATTTCTCCTTTGAATTAATGTATGATACTAATCAAAGGCCAATGTTTCATAAAAACTTCTTAAATCTAAAGCTCTTTGCTTTACTAAACCACATTCCTCTCCGGATAAGATATTCTGAAATATTGTGCCTTGTTTGTTCATGATAATACTTATTGCAACAAACTCAGCTTCTTGATATTCTTTCCATTTTGTTTGAGCCTTAAGAATATTTGCATATTCTTCTTCAGAGGTAATTTCCTTTAGTAACTTCATGTACTTGTCAATTTCTTTAAACCAAGCATTCATTGCTTTATCTGAACATTCATTCATACCTGCAGTTGTATAATCTATCTTTTTCATGCATTCTTGCTCTTCAATTTCAATCGGATGCAACTTTTTAGCTTTCTTTTCAATTTCTTCATGATTTGTTTGTTGAATTTTATTTTCTTCATTTACCCCTTGAGATAAAGTCTCTTCTTTATTTTTTAACGATACATCATCTGAGGTAAAGCTATTTTGATTATTTATCCTACTACAACCAACTGTTAATGCAGAAACTAATAATATTGATACAATAAGTTTTTTCATATTTTTATTATAACTTATTTTCATATATTTCATGAAATATTAACAAAAACTTAATGTTTCAGCTTTCAATAAAAATTACCTGTTATTAGGTTAACAGGTAATTTTTATTGGCAATATTCGGTTTATTGTAAATTATTTTCTTGGATAGAAGCTTGTTCTTCCTCTTCAAGTTGAGCCTTTTCTCTATATAATACATCAAGTTCATCTATAATCTTATTCTTAAGTTCAAGCTCTTCTTGTGAAGTTTGCTTATTATATCGTGTCTGGGAATCGATAATAGATTCCCTTGCATAAATCAAATCACTTTTTAAAAGAATATCTCCAAGAAGTTTTCTCGAGTGTTTATCTGATTTAAGGGCATCTTGTACCATCATTTTTGCCAGTAATTCAAAGATTGTTATCTTTTCTTTTACACCGTTATTGTTAGTTATATCAACCTTATTCGTTAGTTCAAGCTGTAATGCTTCATACAAAGATTTTGGCACAATTTTAGGCTTTCTACCCCGTGGATTGCCTGAAACACCAGGCTTAAATTGCCCTGATTTTGGTGGTTTGCAATATCCTACCTCTGACTTGTTTTTAATTATATCTTTTAATTTCTTAATATCCTTACTGTCCATTATTGCTACCTCCAAAATTTTTAACGAACTTAGCTTTTTTACCGGTTTCAATTTCCCACCTGTAAATTATCACATCACAGTAGCGAGGACTGATTTCAATCAGTCTAGCTCTCCGCTTGCATCTTTCGGCTGCAATCAAAGTACTTCCGCTACCGCCAAAACAATCAAGTACAATGTCATTTTTTAAAGAAGCATCTAGCAATAAATCGTGAATTAAAGGCACGCTTTTTACCGTCGGATGTAATTTTAGAAGCTCTAAAGATTCAGGATTTGTAGCTCTGATACCAGGGTAATCCAGGACATTAGTTCTATAACGTCCGTTTTTACCGAGTTGAATATTATTCCTGTGCTTGCCCTTTTTCTTAAAAATGGGGATTAATTCGTGTTGTGAACGGTAAAATGCTCCTTGTCCTCCCACTGTCTTATTCCATACAAGTATATTAATAAGTTCGTTATAAACATTTAGTCCGCTGTTTAGCAGGATATTTATACCACGCCAATCCATAAACAAATAATGCAGACTCCCGTCTGATGAATATTTGTAGAGCATTTTCATAGCTGATAAAAGGAAGTTTGCAAACTGTTCAGATGTCATTTCGCCCGATGCCATCTCAAACTCTTTATGAGCAGTCTTACATACAAAATTTTTGATTTTGCAGTTATATGGCGGGTCAGTTATTATAATTTGAGCTGTTTCACCTTGCATAACGGCGCTAAATGATTTTTCATTAAGTGCATCACCACAAAAAAGAAAATGATCTCCTAATCTATATAAATTGCCAGACGTTACAAGTGATGGGATGTTTTTATCTAACCAAGAGTCGTCTTCTTTGTCTTCATTATGGACGGTGCTATCACTTTTTTCGTTGTTCAACAACTTATCATAATCCATTGGTTCATACCCGATTTCTTCTAATTCGTATCCAGTATTAAGCAGTTTTTCGATTTCCATTCCTACGACTGAAAAATCCCAAACGGAATCTTCTGCTATACGATTATCTGCTAATCTTATTGCATCAGCTTCTGTTTCTGTAATATTTTTTAGAATAATCGCAGGAATTTTTTCCATTTTTAACTCTTGCGCTGCAAGCAATCTGCCGTAGCCTGATATTAGTACGAATTGTTCTGTTACGATAATAGGATTCGAATAACCTAACTTTTTAAAAGCTTTAACAAGCTTATTAATTTGTTTTTTAGGATGCTTTTTACTCAAATTATTGGGTAATTTGATTTCAGCCAAATTAAGAAATCTAAAATTCGCATTGCCTGTTTTTGAAAAATGTCTTAAAATGTCTTCCATTTTCTTTGCGTAAGACTGTTGTTCCGGTATTATACAACCGATTTCTTTTTTAACTTTTTGTTTCATAAAATTTTTCCTTTATGAGATCTGCGCTTGGAAATTTCCAAGCAGTTTGGCGTTTCCAAACCAAATAAATATAAAGAAAGGTTTATTGATGTAATAACGAAAGGGGTTAAACCTTGACAGATAGAGCAAAACGAGATATGCTAAAAATTCCTCTTTTTGTAAAAAAGAGGAAATCGGTATCAGGAGTTAGCATGGATTTTAAAAAAGTATCAGGCAAAAAAAGATTTTTATGTATAAAATGTGGTCGTTATGCTGCAATAAGTAAAGGCAATGATAGATATAAATGCGAGTTCTGTAAGAGTTCATTTAGTCTTAATGCGAAGAAAAATGTTTGCTACACAAAAGAACAAACCCTTGTATTGCAAACATTGCTTACTCTTTTAGACTTGCGAACAAATGAAGAATATAATGATGAGGTTTTTGATATAAAAACTTTTACAAAGCTTGTAAAGTTACGTTCTATTAAAGATTATAAAAAATGTTTTCAGATAAAAACAAAAACTGACTGTAAAAGAGCAAAGCCTCAAGTTATTGAAGAAAATAAACGATTAGAAGATTTTTTGGTCTTATCGTTAACAGGGGATTATGATATAGAAATTTGCAAAGATATTCTTATTCCAAACAAAGCTATTGATTTAAATGATATGAATCGAATAGTTACATATTTGCCAGAAGATAAGAAAGTGCAACAACAACTTGAAGAAATTCAAATTTATCGGGAAGAGCAATCAAGAATAAGTCAGGCAAGGTTTAGAAGAGGAGTAAATTAAATGACGATGAGAACAGGGCTTGTAAGATACCCATTAACTAATTTTAAAACAACAACTCACTGTATTGCATATTTAGATATTCTTGGCGGTAAAAATAATATCTGTAATGATAGCGAGCATAAGTTTTTAAATTTTTTAAATATGTTATATGAAGATGCAATCTTTGAATCACAAGTTTTTGCGGATAAGAAGGATATTTTTGTAAAAATATTTTCAGATAACATTTTATTCGCGGTAAAAGTAGAGCCCAATAATGATATTTACTTAAAACAAATTACGACTTTAATTAATTTAGTTGCAAACGTACAAAATGAAGCATTGCGTTATGGGTATTTAATACGTGGAGCTATTGTAAAGGATGAATTTTTCTACAATAATATTTTAGTTTATGGGAAAGCTATTGTTAGAGCTGTTGAAATTGAAGAAAACGAAGCTAAGTATCCTAGAGTTATCATAGAGGAAGAACTCGCTCAATTATTACCACAATATTTTTTTCAAGACAAAGACGGTAAAATTGTTTTAAATCACTTACTATTAAGTCAATGTGAGGAACATATCAGTTTTAAGCTACAATTGCTGAAAATGTTAGAGAATCACAGGCAAGAAGAAAAAATTAAAAACAAAATTATGTGGGTAATAGATTATTTTAACTCTTGGTATAGAAGTCCATCGTCAGGCTCTCTGGAAAATCCACAAATAACAGAAGATGAAATTCAAGAAGCTTTGAACTGATACGTATAATTCTTTGCATATTAAAAGGAGCCAACTCAAGGCTGACTCCCGACTTGTTCTTTTGTACCGGAGAAATGGTTCATGTCCATTTGTGCCTCATAACTATGGGTACACTATTATTATGTACTATAATTACAGAATCTATTTAAATATTCTTTAATATCAAAATCAACTAATTTAATATCTTCTTTGGCATACAAAGGATGTTGCGGATGATTAAATTTGCGTTCATCAATTCGTTTCCAAATTGTGTTTGCAGGAAAACAATGATGTATGTCTATTAAATTAGTTTTTAGGTATGGTCTTTTTTCAATACCTGCGCCCCAAGCACAAAGTACAATCGGTCCATCAATATGCTCAAGGATTGTGCGAATAATATCAAGATTCTTTTGATGTTCTTTTGAATACATTGTATGAGGTAAATTGTCAGGATTTTTATCTATAAAAGGAGATAAATTGAAAAACATAATACTACTAAATTTATTTTTATTATTTAGCGCAATTTGTATTACTTTACAATAAGTCCTATCTGGATTTACTGGTTTTGCAGTACTAGGGTTTAATCCGATACATATTAATGGTTTTTCTGATATCTGTCCTATAACATAACGGTAATTTCCCTCAGCTTTGTATAGAAATTCCTCTTGCCACTTCAAGGAGTCGAGTGTTATCATAATGCCCTCCCTTTTTTTGAATAATACTTATACAATATTTGTGCAGCCTCAAATTCTACCATATTATTAATATCTATTAATGGGGATTCTGTTACATAAAGATATGGATTACGACCGATTTGGTAATATGCTTCATTTAACATTTCGCGTTTCATTATAAAAGCAGACCAAGTAACTTCATACAATTCCGGTAAGTCTTGCGAAATTTTATGCCAATATCCAAAGTTAAAATTTACCGGATTCCCGTTTTTATCCAAAATATGATGTGATATCTTTTTTACTACTGCAAGCGAATCATAAGAATTGTCAGCCATTTCCCATACGTTGATAATTTTATCAAATTCATTGAATAAGGGTTGTGTAACTTGTACCCACATAATATCCGAAGTTTTATCTTTTATAGCATCAGTTATTGATTTGACTATCTGATTTTCTCTTGCAGATTTTACAGTTAAAGAAACATCTCTTAAATGAAAATTAAAATTATATTTTTTAATAATTTTTTCAACATTTGGATTTTCAGAAGAGACATATATATCTTCGGGTTTAAAAACTTGTAACAATTGCTTTGCTTTTATATCAAACAGGCTTTCTGTTCTGACAAATGGACGCAAATTCTTGTTATCAACTCTTTCGCTATTTGTTTTAAGAGGTATTGCAACTTTTATATTTTTTTTCATGCTAATTACCTTTTTTGACTAATGGCAATACTTTTACTTGCCATTTTAGTTCTAAATCTTCAATAATATTTTCATAATCTTGGACCGCAACAAGTATGTAATCCGGTTTATAATTGCCAATTTGTTCCGGTGGAATTGTTAAATAGTCCTCCAAATTTTTCCCAACAGTAGCATATTTTTTATCTGTTAAAGCAATTATATTAAAATCTGAAAGCTTGCATACTTTGAATACTGATTCAAATAAAGTCCCAGTTCCATATATAATTACTTTTGAATTTCTTACTTTCTTTTTTATTTCTTCGAAGTATGAACTAAAATTCATTTTATCTAAATATGCTTTCATTGGAACATTTAAGAAAGAAGCAAAATCTTCATCAAAATTGGATTTATCTTTAGATAATAGGTAATTTTCAGTATATACATCACTAAAAATTCCTTTCAAGCCAACAGGATTTACAGATATAATCTCTGTATCAGGATAATAAATCTCCTTAAATCCTCTTAATTCTTTCCAATGATTAATACATCTTAAAGAATTTAATGCTAATGTGCTATTACTATTTTGGAATTTCCCTGTAAAATGTCCCATTGTTGAAACATTAGAGTCCATGCCGACCAAATAAATTGTAGACGGATTTGTAAAAAGGATAAATTGCATTGCTTGAAAAGATACAGAATGAAAATTTCCAAGCGGTTCAGAGTCAATATCTACAGTAAACCTGCTTGGCATCAAATTCGCAGTAGTATTATACTTTTTTATATTGTTAAGTAGCTTTCCTTCAGGGATTTGCATATTAATGCCACAATTTTGATCACCGACAAATTTTGTGCAGTCACTTCCTCTGTAATCAAGAAATCTTTTTGTAAAAGATTCGTCCTTGGGTTCTAAACCATTTTTATCAATTGCAAATAAATAATCAAACATTATTTTTTCATACAAAAAAGTTCGATTTACTCCAACATATATTGCATTTGCTATTGGCTCAAAATAATTCAACGTCGGTCCTGCTCCAACCAGAACGACTGTTTTATCAACATATTTATTTTTAAATTCTCCGAATGTTTTTTGATGCAAAAATGCTGTACTAATACATCTTTGCACCCCCATTAAAAGTTCATTTTTATATCTTTCAAATTCTTTAATGCCTTCCATTAATTCCTCATAAAACTGTAGTTAGTTTTGCTTTAATACGCTTTTTCTCTAAAAAAGTTCTAATATCATTACTGTAATCTGCATTTATAATAGTAATAATTACCTCCTGAACATTAAAATTGTTTATTTGTTCAGGGG
>CAMTNN010000037.1 GCA_947073895.1 uncultured cyanobacterium | reverse complement strand
TCAAAAAATCAAGAAAAATATTTATACAAGAGTTGGGAAATTATTAGAACCTATTGATCATAATGCTGCATTTGATTTTCTACAAAAAGCAATAATGTTAATCGATGATCATGAGGATGCGGAACACATTGAGCTGCTAGGTTATCTTGCTTCTTGTTCAATGAAAAGCGGTAATTATTGGGGTGCAATCGAGTGTACTGAAAATGTTTTGAATAAATTACCTGCTGAAATGAGCTTTGAAAGAACTCTTGTAAAATCAAGATTAGTAAAACCAATGCTTCGTCTGGGAAACTGTGGACAGCTTATTAATACTGTTGAAACAGAAATACTTGCTGATTTAGAAAAAATACTGACAAAAGGAAGAGACACTGCTCAAATAAAAATTAAAGATTTATTTGAATTATGGGTCGGTGTTTACTTTGATTTTGCAGAGGCCTTGGCTTTTCAGGGAAACAACAAGTCATTTGAAGTTATACAAAGCGTTTATGAAATATTGGATAAAAACCAGACAATAGAACCTTCCTTGATATGCAAAGCAAATCTGCTTTTAGCTTTAGCTAATACTATAAAAGGGGATATTAAGAATTCAAATAAAATCCTTGACGATATGCTGAAAGAATACTCGTTGGACAATATGGATACGTTTATTGTTTCAAGATGGAATTTTATTGATATACTAAATAAATTCTTTGAAAAAGACTACAATACGCTTCATACTGAATTATTTAATGTAGCAGCTTACGCAAATAATGTAAATGACAATTTTACTAAAAATATACTTAAGACATTGCTTGCCAAAATGCTAAAAGACAACAACCAGACAAAAAAAGCGCTTGAAATTCTGGAAGAACAGGTTGCATATTTTGCTAAAGAAAAAGTCGCAACAGGAGTCCTTTTATCCTGGTATCTGATTGCTGAAATTAAGCTCATCACAAGCGGAACACAGTTTGCCCTTGACATTGCAACAAAAGCACTGGATATTGCACAAGGACCAAATATCAATAACTACTATTTTATTGCTTTATTTAATAAACTAATCGGAGAAATTTATCTTGCAAAACAAGATTTTGACTCTGCAAAAGTATATTTAGAAAAAAGTATCTTTATAGCAAAACAGTTCGATTTACAGTTCATTCTTGTTAAAGCATATATTCAGACCGCAAAACTATATCAGGAACTTGCATTACCTAAATCAGGCAATAGAGGCAATTATATTAAACAAGCACTAAAAATGTTCCAGCTTGCTAAAAATGTAGAAATTGTAGCCGAACAAAAAGCACTCCAGCGCAACATAAAAGAAGAACTAAGTGTTTTAACGTCATTCTGCAAACTAAACGGCATTATTTTGAAGAAGGATTCAAAATAATCTAAGAGTAATCTTCTATATTTCCAGAATAGTCTTCAATTACACAAATTTCCTCATCTAAAGGTAACTCAAGAGCTTCATATCCGTTTTTAGATTCTTTATATGCAAGAGCTCTTTTATTAAGCTCATCCATAGCCATAGGTCCTGTCAGAACTTCTATTACGTCGCCATTAGCATCAAGAAGTTTTAGTCGCGGAATTTCAACACCTTGAGGAGTTTTGAAACCCATTAGCATCATAGGCCCATATTCACCAAAGCCGTCTTTGATTTCAAAATAGATTTCTTTTAAATTTTCATTATCAAGACATGACAAGGCTACATTATTACAAGTTTCACGCTGTACCCAGTCTTGAACGGTAGTTGTTTCATCCAATAACTCAATCAACTGCTCTTTCGTAGCACGAATATTTCTAAATAATGGATCACCTCCTCTGCCTACCGCCGCCGGCCCGTTTTGACGCGGTGCATGAATCCTGTAATTTGCTTCATCAATTACTTTGCCTCCCTGTTGCTGCGGTACAGGGTTATTACTTTTTTCAACATGAAAATCTTCGCCTGCCATAGTTTTACTCCTTATAATTTGTATTACGGCTAATAAGACTAAAAACTTTAGTATTTTTTTAGTATTGTTACAAAGCTTAATATATTCAGTATGAAATTTCTGTTATAATTGATTCCAAAGGAAGGAGACTGCTATGTTTAAACTCGGAATTATAGGTTATCCACTCGGACATTCTGTTTCTGCTGTAATACAAAAAGCAGGATTTGAAAGTCTTGGATTAGAAGGTTCTTATGATGTTTTGGAAACTCCGCCTGAAGCCTTGATTTCAAGGATTAAATTTCTTAAAACCAACGAATACAACGGGTTTAATGTAACAATTCCTCTAAAGGTACCGATGTCATTGTTTTTAGACGATATTGATGACTACGCAAATATTGCCGGTTGTGTTAATACGGTCAAAATAAACGAAGACCGTTCATTTATGGGTTATAACACCGATATTTACGGATTCAAAAAAGCAATCCCGACTGACATTAAGCTGGATGGCAAAACTGCAAGTATTTTAGGTACAGGAGGTGCTTCCCGAGCTGCTGTTGTCGGACTGGTAGAAAAAGGAATCGCTAATATTGATTTTTATACAAGAAATATTATTAATTCCCGCCAAACCTTAGAATATATGAGAGCAAAGTTCCCTCAGATAAATTTTAATGTTTATCAAATTCAGAATATACGAAGTCTTGCAGACTCTGCTATTATTGTAAACGCTACTCCAATTGGTATGCGAGGATATATGGCAGGAGAAATGCCTCTTGAAATAAAAGATTTTGCCAATCTTGCTCCAGAAACGGTATTCTATGATATTGTTTATAACCCTATAAAAACTCTTCTTCTTAAAGAAGCAGAAAAAAGAGGGTTCAGGACTATTGAAGGAATTGACATGCTTGTTTATCAAGCACAGAGAGCAATTGAGATTTGGACAGGAAGAATTCCTGATGCTAATTTAATGAAAATTGCAGCTCTTAAAGCTCTTGGTTAATTAACTTGCGAAAGCCTGTTTTTTAAGTTACAATTTAAGGATAAATTATAGAGGGCTATATGAATAAACTACAAATTAAAGCGGAAGTCTTAGCAACCTTGAGGGCTATCTCAGACTCGACTATGCCTGATCCGTCGCTGTTAACGGACTTAAAACTTATAGATGATAAGAAAGCTGTAATTGATATCCTTATCAGAGAGTTGGTTAATGCTGACGAGCACCGCTCGCTTATTATTTGTTGGTTATTAACAGAACTCGTTGAAAAAGAACAGCTTAATAACGAGTTGTGGGATGTTATTAAAAGCCCTGAATACAATGACCATATTAAAATGATTGCTTTTAATATGTTAAAAGACCTTGGTAATAAAATTGATTATGAAGTAATAAGCGGTTATTTTGAAAAATTCAACGAGCTCATAAACAAAGAAACAAAAGAACTTCTTGATACAGCAATTATGAATCCGGAAGCTCAAATTGACTTTATGGATTTCTTGAATGCGCTTTCAGATAACGATAAAATTCTTTTAATAAGGTCTTTAGAAGAGGATTACGCACATGATGCGCTTGCTAATATCGTAATTCCAGTATTCTTATTCTATATGGAAACAGAAGTCGGAGATGTTGCTTTAGAGATTTTAGGTAACACCAAGTCTCAACTGGCTTATCATGCACTGGAGAACGTTAAACAATATGTAAATGAGGCACAGCAAGCTAAAATTAACAAAGCTCTTTCATCTCTTAAACTTTCAGGAATCAGAGTTGATAACACAGTAGAATTCTACAAAGAAATTTTAAAAGAAAGTAAGCCATACAAGTCTTATGTTTCTTTCCCTGACGGACACGGAAATGTAGCAGTTATATTCTCAAGAATACGTCCTAACAAAACATTACAGTTCCTTGCGCTTGTTGTTAACCCTAGATATGGAATTTTAGACTCATTTGGGTTTAACGATATGCAAGAAAGAGATTTCTACAAGATTATAGACAAATTCTACAATTATCAGGAAAAATACGAAGTTAAGCCGGGAATTGTCAAATATTTGGCTTTGCAGGCTGTTGAAAGCTCTTATGCTAATGATGAACCGATTCCTTATGAATATATTTGTTGGGAAAGCATTCTGCTTGATATAGAAGCTGAGCGCCCTGAAGTTAGTCTTGATAAAAAAGAACTTAATCAAAAAGAAATTGATAAGCTTTGCTTAAGTGATTATGTTCAAAATTGGTTTTATGATGAAATCACATCACCAGAATTCAAAGTATTTATTGATAAACTTTCAAGAGAGTTTAAAACAAACAACTTTAATGTTGATTTAGATAAATTTGTAGCAGATAACTTTGATAGCATTTTTACAGCAAAAGAGCTTGCCTATCAAATGGTTAATTTTAATATTGCTGCGTATTTAAGACTTTTAAAAGACGATAAGGAACTGGCTCAAACATTATATTCACTAGGCACAAATTATGCGTTCTTAACCAATATTTTAAGAAAGAGCATCTATGAATACTATGTAGGTCAGCGCTATATTCTTAAAAATCAGAGAAAAGCAGCTACTATGTTTGAACAAAAACTTCAACCGCAAGCAGACGATTTTGAACTATTGCAGCTTGATATGATAATTTCAAGCATTGAAGCTAAGTGGGTGGAATAATGCACAAAGTAATGGCTCTTGATGTTGGTACAAAACGAATAGGAATCGCATTGAGTGATTACCTTCAAGTAATTGCCACTCCGCATTCTTTTATAGCTCGAGAGCCTGAAAACAAAGCAATAGAAGAAATAACGAGAATTGCAAAAGAAAATCGAGTAGAAAAAATTGTCGTTGGCGTACCTGTCAACATGGATGATTCTGTAGGATTTCAGGCTAAGAATTGTATCGAATTTTCACAAAAAATTTCTGGTTTTGATATAATATATGAAGACGAACGTTTGACTTCTGATGAAGCAGAACAAAGACTTCGTTCAAGAAAAGTAGATTTTAGAAAAAACAAAGGCTTAGTGGATATGGAAAGTGCCTGCGTTATTTTAGAACGATACTTAAGCAGGAAATAATATAAAGGAGACTAAAATGTCAGAAGAAGCATTCAACTATATTGAAATTACCGATGAAGAAGGTGATGTAACTATATGCGAAGTTTACGATATCATAGATTTTGAAGGTAAAACTTATGCAACTTTACGTCCAGTTAAAAATGTAGGAATAGAAGAACCTGAACTTATATTGATGGAATGCTATGAAGAAGGTGAAGATTACTACTTCAAGAGCATTGAAAACGAAGAAGAATTCGATAAAGTTTGCGAATACATTGAGAACCTTGAATACGACGACGACGAAGAAGAGGAGTAAATCTCAATGTTTGAACGTTTTACAGAAAAAGCTGTTAATGCCGTAAGTGAAGCCCAAAGACTGGCAAAAGAACTAAAGAGTCCGGAAGTTTGTCCTGAACATCTTTTGCTTGCTCTTGTATGCGAAGCTCGCGGAGTTTCATTGAAGATTTTTAGAATGTATAACGTTACACCGGAATCAGTACAAGAGGAAGTTCTAAAATACACAAGGCCTTCCTCTAAAGTACTTGAAACAATACCTTTTAACCATAATGTTAAAGATATTTTAAAACATACTCTTGATTTGGCTTCAAAATCAGGCAACAGCAATATTTTATTTGAACATTTATTTTTGTCTGTAATTACAGACAAAACATCTAATATTCAATCAATCTTAGAAAAATTTGGATTTGATATTAATAACGCTCGTGAGCTTCTTAACAAACTTGTTTTAAGAAAAATAAAACGCCTTGAACACCCTGAAGCAGAAGAAGACGAAGAAAAGCAAAGTAGTTTTGAAGCAGCTTATGACGGTGTTTCTGATGTTTTAGACCGTGCTGTATCTAAACTTTCCGCAGCAGGATATGAAATTTTGGGAACAGAGCAGATTGTAGCCTCAATTCTTGAATCGGAATCATCAGCGCTATTAGATACAATTCATCAAAGCGGGATTAATTCAGATAATTTCGAAGAAAAACTTGCAAGTATTTCTTCAAGGAAATCAGAGTACGAAGATAAAAAGATTATTTTCACTCCAAACGCATTTTTGATGATGAATTTGGCTTTACAAACCGCTAAAGAACTCGGCTCATCAGTAATTAAACCTGAGCATATAATGTTGAGCGTGCTAAAAAATAAAAAAGGTTTAGCCTATGAGATAATTAAATCATTAGGGGTAAACGAAGATAAATTAGCAGATGAGATTCTTAAGCCTATTGAAAAACAAATGCCGGAAACACTTCTTATAATGAAGCTTGCAAAAGAAGAAGCAAGAAGAATCGGAAGAAATGTTGTAGGTACGGAAATGTTTTTACTGGGAATCTTAAGCGAAGGCGCAAGCGTTGCTTTTGATGCGCTTAACAGTCTTGAAATAACACTAAAAGATGCAAGATTGGTTGTTGAAAACCTTGTAGGATATGGAAACGAGTATTTTGACAAAGAAATTGTCTTTACAAAACGCGCAAAAAGAGTTTTGGAAAAAGCCTGGCTAAGAGCGAAAAAAGCTAACAGACAACGAATTGAAGCAGTTGACCTATTAATTGCAATTACAGAAGAACCTGATTCACTTGCAATGAAAGTTTTAGATACACTGGGCGTTGATGCTATAGAAATTAAACACGGTATTCAGGGATGTCGATAATCGAGAATATAGCAGATTTTTTAAGGAAGTATGATTTAAAAGACAAAACAATTGTTGTCGGATTCTCCGGCGGTTATGATTCTATGTGTCTTTTAGATATTTTATCTAAACTTAAAGAGCAAGAAGAGTTTTGGGAAATGACAGTCGTTGCAGCTCATTTCAATCATAACTGGCGCGGAGAAGAAGCATTAAAAGAACAAGAAATTTGCAGACTTTTTGCTGCATCAAGAGGAATGGATTTTTACACAAAAACAGCTCCTTATGGCCTTAAAAAGAGTGAAAACGAAGCTAGAATTGCACGCTATGAGTTTTTTGAAGAAGCAATGGATGAATATGATGCAGATGCCGTTTTTACCGCTCATAATAAAGACGACAACGCGGAGACTGTTTTATATAGAGTAATCAAAGGAACCGGATTAGTCGGTTTAAAAGGAATTTCCGAAAAAAGAAATTGTTTTTACAGACCGCTATTGAGAACTACACGCACGGAAATTGTTCAATATTGTGAAGAAAATAACCTTAATCCAAACAACGACAGCTCAAACGCTGATATTGCTTATAGAAGAAACTATTTGCGATTGAATATAATTCCGGCGTTGGAAAAAGTTAATCCATCAGTCAAAGAATCTTTGAATACACTGGCGGAAGTTTCAAACAGTGAAAACGAAATTATCGAAGAGTATTTAAATACTTTGAGAGATAAAGTTATGCAAGAGGATTCTATGCTTTCAGACGGATATAGAAACCTTTCAAAACCTGTTAAAATGAGATTTATTCACGAATATATCCAAAAGTTTGATTTGGACTATGATTTCAAGAAAATTAAAGAAATCTATGACTTTATAGAAGCAAATCTATCTCGCAAAAACGGAAGCACACTATCACTTGCAACAGCTAAATGGCTTTATGTTGATGAAAGAATTATTGAAACAATTCCACGCCGTGATAAGAGCAAAAAAGAAATTGAATCAATTAATGTAATCATTGACGGTGAAGGTGAATATCAAATCGGTAGTAAAACTCTTACTCTCAAAAAATATGTAGAAAAAGAAGTTTTTATATTTCCTGATGCAACCGCAAGTTTTGTCTATGTAGATTTATCAAAAATAAAACTGCCGCTAATCGTTAGAACACGCAAAGACGGTGATATTATTAATCCATTTGGAATGCGCGGAAGTATGAAGCTGAAAAAATATCTAAATTCTAAAGGGGTGAATAAACACAGACGTGATGAATTACTCTTACTAACAAACGAAGATGAAGTTCTATGGGTTGTCGGAGTTGGTTTAAGTGATAAAATTGGGGTATCAAAAGTACCTACACACATTATTGAGGTTAAATAAATGATAAAAGAGAGCGATTTAAAAGTATTATTTGATTCTAATTTAATTCAACAAGAAATAACAAAACTCGGTCAAACTCTAAATAAAACATATGGAGATGAAGAGGTTTACCTCATATGTGTACTTAAAGGGTCTGTAATGTTTATGGTTGATTTATCAAAGCATTTAAAAATGCCTGTTAAAATGGAGTTTATCAGACTTTCTAGTTATGGTTCAAACTTTGCCTCATCAGGTAAAGTCAATGCTGTTGATATATCTTTACCGGATTTAAATGGGAAAAATGTGTTAATTATAGAAGACATTATTGATACAGGCCATACTGCTAAATTTTTAGTTGATTTTATCAACCTGAATTTCAAAGTTACAGACTTAAAATTCTGTTCACTTCTTGATAAACGTGTAAAACGTGAAGTTGATATTGACGCAGATTACTATTGCTTTGAAGTTGACGATAAGTTTTTGGTAGGATATGGGCTTGATTATGACGGATATTACAGAAATATCCCGTATATAGGATATGTAGAGGTATAAATATGCATAATATAAGAAAAATTACAGATGATTTAGTATATATCGGATGTTCTGACAGGAAATTAGCGCTTTTTGAAAGTGCTTATAAAATACCTGATGGAATTTCTTATAATTCTTATTTGTTAAAAGATGAAAAAACAGTACTTTTTGATACAGTTGATAAATCTTGTGATGTACAGTTTTTCAAGAATTTAGAAGCTGCTTTGGAAGGGAAAACTCTTGACTATCTGGTTGTTCACCATATGGAACCTGACCACGCCTCTTTAATTGAAAGCGTTATCAACAAATATCCTGAAACAAAAATCGTTTGTACAGCAAAAGCAGAACAGATGATTAGACAGTTTTTTGACTTTGAATTTAATGCAATGGTTGTAAAAGAAGGGGACACCTTAAATACCGGCTCACATGAACTACAATTTGTACTTGCACCGATGGTTCATTGGCCGGAAGTGATGGTAACTTATGATAAGACAACCAAAACTCTTTTTTCTGCTGACGCTTTTGGCTCTTTTGGTGCAATTAACGGAAATCTTGTTGATTATGAAATTAACATAGATGAATATAGACGTTACTACACTAATATTGTAGGCAAATATGGAATGCAAGTTCAAATGCTTCTTAAAAAAGCAGCCGGATTGGATATTAATATGATATGTCCGCTCCATGGCTATATTCTTAAAGAAAACATTTCTTTATTAATTGAAAAATATAACAAATGGTCTCTTTATGAACCGGAAGAGAACGGAGTATTGATTGCGTATTCATCAGTCTATGGCGGAACAGAAAATGTTTTGGAAATATTAGCAGGCAAGCTAGCTGATAAAGGAGTAAAAAATATTAAAATGTTTAATATGTCTTATTCTGACCAATCAAAAGTACTTGCTGAGGCATTCAAATATTCGCATATTATATTAGCTTCAACAACATATAATACAGGTATTTTTGAATCAATGAATACTTTTATCCATCATCTTGTTTCCCACAATCTTCAAAACAGAAAATATGTACTTATTGAAAACGGTTCCTGGGCAGCTACTTGCGGAAGTTTAATGCAAACTGAATTAGAGAAGCTAAAAGGCTCTGAATTTTTATGTGATAAATTCTGTATAAAATCAACTCTTAAAGAAGAACAGATTGCCGAATTGGATAATGTTGTAATTACAATAGTAAAATCTTTGGGCTTATAGTTTAATTAAGAAAAAGGAGGAAATAATTATGCAAAGATACGTATGCGAAGTTTGTCATTATGTTTATGACCCAGAAAAAGGTGATCCTGACAACGGAGTACAACCTGGAACTGACTTTATGGATTTGCCGGAAGATTGGGTATGTCCAATTTGTTCAGTAGGCAAAGATATGTTTACAGAAGGTTGTTAAATTAATAACAAATAGCAATTAAATTTTCTCCTATGTTTTTATATAATTAAGTATAGATGTAGGAGAATTTTTATGACAATAAATGAAATTAGTCAAATAAATATAACTCCAATAATAGCAAAACCTAGTACTCAAAATAATATAATACCCATTGAACAACCTTCTGAAAATAAAAATCATCAAAAAGAATTAATTGCAGTAGGCACTGGTTTAGCTTTAGTCACTTTGGGCGTTTTAGGATATAAAGGTAAACTTGGAGAAGGAGTGCAGAAGTTTTTGGGAGGGGCGAAAAAAGCTGTAACAGAAGAAACGGGAACTAAAACAGAAGAAAAAGCTAAAAAAACATTTAAAGAGTTATATGAAAATGCTATTAAAGAAAAAAAAGCAACTTTAGAAGATACTGTGAGAAACAGAATTCATAATTTTGAATATGATTCAAGCGGGAAATTAATAAGGGAGACTGTTAAAAAAGGCGACGACTACGCAATATATGAAAATATTAACGGTAAAATGCGTATTATAGAAGCAAAAAAAGGAGATACTGTCTCTAAAAGGTTATTTAACGAGAATGGTAAAGTCGAAATACATTGCAAACCAGAAAACCCTGTAATAGCAATGCCTAAATTAAAACACGAACTTCCTCCAAGCTTAAAACCGGATGAGTTACCTAAGGATCTTGAACCAAGCATAATGGAAGCTATTGAAAAGAATGGTAAATTTATTGATGCAAATGGGATAGAATATGAAAAACGTGCTATTAGTTACTATGCTTATACTAGAAAAAACAGAACAATTATTGAATCTAAAACGTACGATAAAAATGGTAAAGTAATAATTTATATGAGATATTCAAACAATGCAGATGGACGTACAATAATGGCTAAAGTTTATAACCCATCTGGAAAAGCTACTGGTCTTTATAATTATAGTTATGATGCAGAAAAAAAAGTAACTTTAATAGAATCTTATAATTCTGAAGGAAGATTGGACTACTTTGAAGCAAAAGCAAAAGATGGTAACGCATATAGATTTGATGCAAACGGCAAGAAACTAAGCGATGCAGTTTTAATGTTCTGATAAAATACTTTCACCTGAAATTTTTTCACCCTTGATAATGTATTTAGCTGTTTCAGTTTTCATTAAATGATTATCAATAAGTGAAAATGTTTCAAGTTTCAGGTCATTAATACCAGTAAATGAATCTTCGTTTAAACGAATTGTTACAATATCCGTTAAAACTTTGTTGTTGTCATAAGGTGTTTTTTTAGAAAAAACTATTAAATTACCTTCAACAGTTTTAACGGATATTGTTGTGTTTGCTCCGCTATAAGGATTATCGAGCGTTATTGAATCCCCGACTCGTGATAAAGTCCAAAAATCAAGACTTTGGGGTTTGAACGATGAACGCGCATTTGTAGTATCAAGATGTGCTGTTATTCTCCAGCCGCCATATAAGGCTTTTGGAATTTCTTCAATTGAAACTCCTGCTTC
>CAMTNN010000036.1 GCA_947073895.1 uncultured cyanobacterium | reverse complement strand
AATCTATCCACAATTGTAGATTAACCTTTTAACCTTATAACCTCATAACCCTCAACTTTCGCATGCGAAAGTTGAATCATTAACCTCTTTAATCTTATTAACCTCTTTACCAAATTTAACCACCATAAATCAATGTCAAAAAAAATCAAATTCTCGATATTATTGTTCATCATGGCAATCGCAAATTTCACTGTTCGAGCCAATGATTTTGTAACCGTGTCTGAGAACGGAGATTTCATTCTTCGCAACCATCCTTATAAGTATGCCGGCCCTTATTTCTGGTATGGCGCAATACTTGGATCCAAAGGCGAAGGGGGCGACCGCCAACGTCTTGCCGAAGAGCTTGACTCCCTCCAGGCTATAGGCATTGATAATCTTCGAATACTCGCCGGAGGTGACGGCAACCGCTCGATACCTTCCCATATAGAGCCTACTCTTCAGACCGAGCCCGGTGTGTATAATCAAGATATTCTCGAAGGGCTCGATTATCTCATCGCCGAGCTCGAAAAGCGTGACATGCGTGCCGTAATCTACTTAAACAATGCCTGGGAATGGAGCGGCGGATATGGCACATATCTTGAATGGACAGGTCACGGAGAAGCACCCCTCCCTCTTCGCGACGGTTATAAAAATTATATGAAATATAAATGGCTGAACAGAATTAATAACGATAAACTGATTATATTCTTCAACGGCTGGGGAATGGATGAAGCAGTTGTAAATCATCTTGATACAGAAGATTATGATGTTGTTATGTTTTATGACTACAACAATCTTGAAACTGATTTTATTCTTAAAAACTATAAAGAAAAATATTTAATTGCCTGGTCAATGGGCGTTATGATAGCTTCAAAATTCGATTTTGGAGTAAAAAGTGCAACTGCTGTAAACGGGACATTGAAACCTATTGATACAGAATTTGGGATTCATCCTAAGATTTATGATTTGACAATCAGAGGATTCAACGAAAAAGGACGCGAAAAATTTATTCAAAATATGTTTTCTGAGCCTCAAGAAATTTCAATTACACGGGATTTAGAGAATCAGAAAAGCGAATTATCTGCGATTAAAGAATATACAGCTAACGAAAGTTTTAGATACACAAAAGTTTTCATAAGTGATAATGACAAAATCATCCCGACAAAGAGCCAGTGCGCATTTTGGGAAATAGAACCAAACCTGAAATCAGGACATTGTCCGTTTTCACTTTTCAAAAAATGGAGCGAGCTTTTATGAATAAAGATTTAATCAAAGCTCGTTTTTCGAAATCATTATCGACTTATGATGATAATGCCAGAATTCAAAAAAAAATGGCAGAAAAACTTGTTAGTATACTAAATAACAGTTCTTACTCAAACATTCTGGAAATTGGCTGCGGAACAGGATTATTGACAGAATTAATCAACGAAAAATTTCAATTTGAAAACTACACAGCCATTGATATTGTAGAAGAATGCAAAAACTATATTGATAAAATTAACTCTGAAATTAATTTCATTAATGATGATATTGAAAATTTCGTAACCAACAATACAGTCCAATACGACTTAATAATCTCAAACGCGTCATTACAGTGGGTTGAGAATTTTGAAGCAACAATAAAAACGCTGCAACAAAAACTTACAGAAAACGGAGAACTTATTGTTTCAACTTTCGGCAGAGAAAATTTTAGAGAAATCGGCTTAATTACAGGCACAGCTCTTGATTATTATTCACCGCAGGAACTTGAAAAAATGTTCCCTCAAAGCGAAATTTTACCGGAGATTCATATAATGGCGTTTAATTCTCCTAAAGATGTTTTAAAACATTTACAGCTTACGGGAGTTAATGCTATTGAAAACAAAAGCTGGACAAAAAAAGATTTGTCCAAGTTTGAAAACGCATACAATAACATTTGCCCAAACAGGCCAACATTAACATACAATCCGATTTATATAAAATTCAAAAATAGCACAGTCGGCTAATATAACGCATAGTCTCGCTGATGTAGAATAGTTATGTTAACTAATCGGAGACCTAATCTATTGGACTATAAAGCTAACGAAATTGGTATCGGACATTTTTATATAAATATCTTAAATCTAATTTTCAAAGAATGTCCCGAAGGAATTGTTTATAAAGACAAAAATTTGCGGTACTTAACAGCAAACCCTGCATTCTGCAAACTTTTCAAATTACCTGACATTGAAAAGATTCTAGGCAAAGAATTTGCAGAATTTCTTGCTGAAGAAAACGCAAAAATTGTTAAAGAAGTTGATAAGGCAGTAAAAAAAGAACTTAAAGCCATAACATATTTATTAAATGATACAGGAAAAATCTATAGTGTTACATCCAGTCCGATTTTAGATAACAAAGAGTTTTTAGGTATTGTAACTATCGCTAAAGACATAACGCACGAAGAACATATAAAAGAAAAATTTGTTCTAAAACATTTTCAACTAAAATCGCTTTTAGAAAACATTCCGATGCTTATTTATATGCAGGATGTTAACCAAAAGTATATAGCTGGCACAAAACCTTCACAAGAGTTTGTCAATGAAGGATTTGATGCGTTCTCCAATATTCATATTGATAGAACCGTTGCACGAGTTGAAGAATTTGAAGAAAACAATTTTGTACTAAACAATAACAGGATTTTAGTAAAAGAAAAAGAATTTCCGGATTTCAAAGGAACATATCATCGCTATAAAATCTACAAAGTACCAATTAACGATTTTAACGGTAATGTAACCGGAATTATAACATTAGCAAACAATATTGATGCGGAAAAACAACTCCAAACCCAGAGAGAAACTTTTGTAGCCTCTATAGGTCACGATTTAAAGAATCCGACAATTGCTCAAATGCGCGGTTTGGAATTACTTTTAAAAGGTGACTTTGGGGAATTAAAAAAAGAACAAAGCGAAATTATTGAAATGATTCTTGATTCATGCAGATATATGAACGGAATGTTATCAACCTTACTTGCAACATATCGAAACTATGACGGAGCGGTTAAGTTAAACTTTGAAGAGTTTTCTCTGCCTGATTTGGTTATGGAATGCGTTTCGGAAATGATATATGTTGCAAAAGACAAAAATGTCGGTATTTCCATTGATTCACAATTAAAAAAAGATATCGTAATTGCAGACCGTGTCCAAATTAAGCGTGTAATTATGAATTTAATATCTAACGGTATAAAATACGCGTTCAAAGACACTGTTCTAGCTTTAAACATTTATCCTGACGGCTCAAAGGTTTGTTTTGAATTTGAAAACGAAAGTCCTTATATACCAAAAGATATGCAAAAAGCTATCTTTGCCCAGTACGTGTCCTACGCTTCAACGCATAACGAACTTGGGATTGGACTTGGTTTATATGCTTCCAAAAAGATTATTGAAGCACATTCAGGAAAAATATTTGTTCATAGCAGTAAAAATGAGCACAATCGTTTTGGATTCAAAATTCCTGTAAAACAAAAGCATCTTTCTGAGCCGATTGAAGTTTGTTTTTAGTTATTAACAGCTTGTTCTTTTATTATTTCAAGTAATTTATTAACCATCAAATCTTCATATCTTTGGGCAGTATCTTTATCTACAGCTTCAAAACGAAGAGTAAACACAGGTTCTGTATTACTTTGTCTAATTAGTGCAAATCCGCCCTGTTCGAAAACTATTCTCATACCATCAAGCGTAATAATATCTTTAATTTTTGAGCCAAAGAAATCAGGATTTTCTTCAATAGTTTTTTCAAAAGTTTCAAGAGTCACTTTCTTTAAAGAATTTGGACAAGACAGTCTGACTTCTGAAGAACAGAACATTTTCTTAAACGGTTCAAGGAAATCAGAAATTTTGAAATCAGGATTTTTCTTCTTTTCATCAGCCAGAATTTCAATAATTCTGCAACCCGCATAAACCGCGTCATCAAATCCGTAGTATCTGTCTTTAAAGAAAGTATGACCGCTCATTTCGCCTGCAAGAACAGCTCCGACTTCTCTCATTTTTGATTTAATATAGCCGTGACCTGTTTTGCACATAACAGAAACTCCGCCGACTTCATCAATTGTGTCATAAAGAACTTGAGAACATTTAACTTCTGAAACAACAAACGGCTTAATACCTTTTTCGTTATATTTTTTAATAATATCTTTAGCATAAATTAAGAGGAGTTTATCGCCTGTCAGAGAATTACCTTCCGAATCAATAACCCCAATTCTGTCACTGTCACCATCGAATGCAATACCTAAATCAGCCTTGTGTTCAACAACAGCTTTTTTAATATCATTCAAAGTTTTTTCATCACTAGGGTTTGGATGATGGTGCGGGAATCTTCCATCAGGCATTGAGTATAACTCAACAACTTCGCATCCTAAGGCTCTGTATAATTTTGGAGCAACAACCCCGCCTGTAGCATTTGCACTATCTACAACAATTTTTAAGCCTTCCCCGATTCGGCCGAAATCTTTTTTCATAACTTCTATATAATCAGGAATCAAGTCATATTCTGTATAGATACCTTTTAAAGAAGCCGGCATTTTGATTTCGTATTCTTTTTCTGTTAACGCCTTAACCTCTTTAATCTGTTCATCATTCAAAGATTGTTTAGCATAAGTCATTTTCATACCGTTATATTGGCTAGGGTTATGACTTGCTGTAATAATCATTGCACCTGTAACCTGCGCATATTTGGTTACATAAGGAGGAAGACCTACAACTTCGGAATAATATCCAATCGGAGTAGGAGCTAAGCCTAAATCAACAACATTAGCTCCTGTTGAAAGAACCCCTTCAACAAGTGATTTTGAAAGCGACGGAGAGCTCAATCTTGCGTCGCGGCAAACCGTAATCCATATTTCAGAAGGTTTTTTTGAAGTTTTTTCTTCTAAATATTTAACAAAGCCTCTGCCTGTATAATAGAAAACTTCCTCTGTAACGTTTTCTCCGTAAATTCCTCTTATATCGTTTTTGCCAAATGCTGATAAATCTAACATAATATCTCCTCTTTTATAGTAAAATAATACCATGAACAATAATAAAGTCGGCATATTTTTTGTTTTACCTGCTCTTATCGGAACATTTATTTTCATTATAATTCCGATTATCTGCTCTTTTGGATTAAGTTTTACAGAGTGGGATTTACTGAATAACATTAAATTTGTCGGTTTAGATAATTATAAATCTGTTTTTACGGAACCCGTTTTTTTTCAAATACTATTAAACACAATTGTTTACGCAATATCCGTTACAGTTTTTGCAGTAATAATTCCGCTTGTTCTGGCAAGTATTCTTAACACAAAACTTCGATTTTCAGAATGGTTTAAAACGATTTATTTTATCCCGTTTATAACCCCCGCGGTTGTTATTGCAATCGTTTGGAGCTGGATTTTTGACCCGAATATCGGAGGGGTAAATATATTATTCCACACACATCTTAACTGGCTTTTCGATACCAAGCTTGCCATGCCGGTATTGATTTTTGTATCGGTTTGGAAACTCATTGGATATAACGTTGTATTATTCTTAACAGGGTTTTCCGCAATTAATCAAAACTTATACGAAGCTGCAAAAATAGACGGAGCAGGTGAGAAAGATACATTCTTTAAAATAACGCTTCCGCTTTTAAAACCAACGACTTATTTTGTAACCTTAGTAACTGCAATTTCATCATTTCAGGTATTTGATTTAATCTATGTTATGACAGAAGGCGGTCCTAAAGATGCAACAAATGTTATAGTATATTCCATCTACAAATACGCATTTGAATACTTTGATATAGGAAAATCTTGCGCTCTGGCGTATATTTTGTTTATAGTAATTTTTGCATTAACATTGTTACAGAAAAGGTGGAAAAATGACAGACAAGGTTCTTGATAAAATAATATGCCAACGAATAATAGACTTATGCAATAATAGCGGTTTGACTAAAGAACAGCTTGCTTTGCAAAGCGGAATATCAAAAGGCGGGCTCAGCGAAATATGTCGTTATATGAAAGAACCTAAAATAAGAACCGTTGCTAAAATTTGTGCAGGACTTGGAATTAGAGTTACAGATTTCTTTGATTTTACAGAAATTGATAATTACGTAGATACTTTATAAAAAATTAATTTACCCATTACTCCTTACAAGCCAAGTCGTCTTTGTCGGTTAAACCGTCGTAATTATTATCCAGTCCGTCTTCACAAGAACCGATTGAATCTTTACCTTCAGCCCTTGCATTGAATTTGAGCCATTTATCATCAATTTTATTCCATTGATAAAGGAAAAAGTTTTTATAAAATTTGGCAATTTTAGCATCTTTTATTACAACAAGGTTTTCGTCATTTTTATTTTCACCGCTGTATGAAAAATTCATTGAACCGATTAAAGTATATTCATCATCAATAATCATTGATTTGGAGTGCATTTTGCCGGCATAATTTTCTGTTTTCACAAGAACTCCGTTATCTCTCAGAATTTGGTGGCGTGAATATTTGCTTGAAGCATTTAGCGCATCAATTATAATTTTCACTTCCACACCGCGCTTTTTAGCATTGATTAATTCTTCTGTCACTCGCTTTTCTGTAAGCACAAAGGTCGGAATATAAATATATTTCTTTGCACCGCGAATCAAAGGCACAACGGCATTTGTAATACTTTTATCCTGCGGTGAGAAATAAATACCTAAATCCGTTTTCTTTTTTATATTTATACCTTTGTCGGAATGAAATTTTCCGCTAAACATTTGCTCAAATTCTTGTTTATAAATTCCCGCAACATCCTCTGATTTAATTACAACAATACTGTTAGAATTAAACCCAGACATATCGGTATGAGATAAGTTGGCAGAACCTGTTATCAAGACTTTGTCATCAAAAATATAAAACTTGTTATGCATTGTATTATTAGATTCTGCTGAATTCCTATCACTCATATTCTGTGAAATCAATTTAACAATTCTCGGAGTATCTTCATAAATATTTCCGCCTTTAGAATCAGAATCATAAACCAGCCTGATTTTAACTCCGCGTTTTATTGCATTATCTAAGGCAGTTTCAATTTCAGGAACTCTTGAATAACCATAAATCGCCATATCAATAGTCTTTTGGGACTTATTAATATTGGAAAGAATCTCTTTACAAATATCACTTGAACATTCCCTATCAGGTTTTAATTTCATAGTAGAATCCGAAAAATAAATCTTAATATCACCTTGACTCATCACAATAGGAGGTTTCGGAATTACAGTATTTTCTTTCTTTTTATAATGAGATTTTCTTATAACTATAAAATCTGTAAGTTCACGCACTTTTGCATCATCAAGGTTATAAAGTGTTTCAGTATTCATATCGAGCACTTTGTAATTTGCACGTCTTATCGATTTTAACTGATATTCAAAAGCATCTTTTGAACACGGCTCAAAATCTTTTATGCAAAATCCTGAATAAAAGAACCTATCTTTATAACCAAATTTATAATAAATCAAATCATCATCTTTTATATAAACATTTCTGCCTTTTAAAAGATTTTCAAATTTGTATTTGCCTAGATTACCGAGCACAAAAGCTTCAATCTCGCTTATACCCAAACGGTCTGCAATTTCTTTATTATGCGAAGTAAATTTCGAATCAAAAGTATCATAATCATTTAATTCAAAACTTCCGTTATCTAATATAATCTTCGTCGGAGAGTCGAGCGCTACAACTCTATACATCTTATCATGCGGAATAATAAAAAGAATACAGCCCAGAAATAAAGCAATAACAAAGACAATACTAAGAATCTTTTTCAACATAATTTGTTATCTCAAATCCCATATTCTCAATTTTTTCTTTGAGTTTTTTATTCTTAGTTATCATAAACTCGGTAAAATGATTATCAATCGTACCGTCATCATATCTGCAAGGGTGAATCAAAGCTTCTACCGTTGTATTTTTGTAATTAACAGCCATAAGCCCATACGAAACAGCCAGAGCATCCATCATAGAAGTATAGGTTACGCCGATTAAAAATTCATTAGTTTTTAGCCCGTATTTAATAAGCGTTGTTTCGTTAATTGCGGTAAACGTATCCAACAAAGCTACTTTAATAAGATTAATAGGATATTTTATCGTCAAATGCTTATGCAAATCAGGAATAATATAAGGCTTTTCAAACTGAGTTCTAACCTGATTTATTCCATATTCTTTAGCCAATCGGCATACAATTTCAAAAATCTTTGGAATAGAATGTGTATGCACATGAGAATCTATATGAGAGACCTTAGTTCTTGAAAGCACTTTTTCAATCTGAACACGAAACTCTCTTTCTACATCATTCAAAAATGCTGTATCCTTAGGATTATAAGCTTTCCAAAGAAGTTTTCCGTATGAGTTACAAAAATTTCCGTCTGAATCTATCAGAGTATTAACATCCTCACACAAAGATTTACCCTCAATAATATTCAAATGAATACCAACTCCTAAATCAGGACATTTAGGAATCACAGCGTTTACGGCATCCTCAAATGCAACCCCGTTTGCAGTAAGGCTCGCACTCTTTAAAAGTCCTTCTTGATACCCTTCCAAAACTGCCCTGTTAAAAGCTCTGGACATTCCAAAATCATCTGCGTTTAAAATAAATCGTTTACTTGTCAAGCCAATCTCCTGCTTGTTTTTATTGTTATCCTATTATATTATAGGATTGAGAGGAATACAATGAGCAATAATACAAAATTAGCATTAATAATTCCATGCTATAACGAAGACTTAGTTATAAAATCAACCGTAGAAACACTTTTAAAAGTTCTTGATGACATTATTTCTAAAGATAAAATTTCTCAAGACTCTTATATTTATCTTGTAGATGACGGCTCTAAGGATTCAACCTGGGAAATTATTGAAGAATTACATTCTGCATACCCTAATAGGGTTAAAGGAATGAAATTTGTACGCAACTACGGCAACCAAAAAGCACTCATTGCAGGGCTCTTAGGCGTAAAAGAAAGCGGATGTGACTGCGCAATCTCAATTGATGCAGACTTACAGCAAGATGAAAACTCTATTGAAAAATTTGTTGACGAATACCATAACGGCGCAGATATCGTTTCAGGCATCCGAAACGACCGTAAAACCGATTCTTTCTTAAAAAAATTCACAGCACTTTGTTTCTATAAAGTAATGAATATTTTAGGAGTAAAAATTCCTCCAAATCATTCGGATTTCAGACTCGTGAGTAAAAAAGCGCTTGAAATCTTAAGCAATTACCCTGAAAAAGAATTATTCCTCAGAGGATTTTTCCACGAAACAGGATTAAAAACAGCTTTTGTACATTTTGATGTTAAACCGAGAGCTTTAGGTTGTTCTAAGTTTAATTTCTTTTCACTTACAAGTCTTGCACTAAACGGAATCACTTCATACAGCATTGTTCCTTTGAGATTAATTTCGGTTCTCGGGGTTATAACTGTATTAATAAGCACTTGTGTAGGGATTGATGCAGTTTGTGACGCGCTGTTTAGACATGACGCTCCGAGCGGATATGCTACAATCGTTATTTTACTTGTATTCTTCGGTGGATTACAGCTTGTTTGTCTTGGTATTATTGGAGAATACCTCGGTCAAATTTTCCGTGAAGTCAAAGCCCGACCAAGATATATTAAAGAAAGTGAACTTTTGTAACAAACAAGTCAATTTTCTCCGGCAAAATGTTTTTATTTATATATAGGGAAAAACAGGATTTAGGAGAATATCTATGGCAATCGGAGCTAGAGATTATATTGACAAACTTCTTGTAAAAAAATATGCAGATGAAAAAGTTGATAACCATGACGCATTAGAATCGATGGTTGATCCTAAAAAAATGCTTGAAGCAATGAATGATGTTGCAATGGTTCAGCGCAATATGTTTACGCTGTCACAGAAACTATACAGCACCTGTTATGCAATTAATGCAAAAGCCAGATATAAAGACAAAGCAAGTAACGGTTAGATTTTTTCTACCACAACTTTATGAAGTCCTTTCGGGCTGTCCACATTGCGTTTTAGTTTAAGCGCTGTTTCAAGCGCTATTAGCTGCGATACAACTACGTTTGCAAACAATTGTTGTATCTCGTTTTCGCATTCAATATTTATATGATAATCCGGTGTCAATCTTTCATCGGAAGGTCCAATTACAGCAATAGTAGGGTTATAATCAGCTTTGATTTTATTAATATTGCTTACCGAGCGTTCAGAAATCTTATGCACCGAAATATAAATCAAAGTCGATTTGTTATTTAAAACAGCAACATGACCATGCATAAATTCGCCCAAAATAGCTGCACTAATGTTTTTATAAGAAGTTTCTTTTATCTTTAGCGCAGCTTCTTTGGCTAAAGAATAAGAAATTCCATCTGCTGTTATGATAACAATATTTTCTTTAGCTAAATGTTTAGCGAATCTTTTTATTTCTGCTCTTTTAGCTAAAGCTTTTTCAACAATAGCGCCTAAATGGAAAAGTGATTTTTTATATTCGTTTGTTTCCAATCCTGTATTCTCAATAAGTTTGAGCGAAATCAAAATCAAACAAAGCATTTGAGAAGTAAAAGATTTTGTAGCCGCGATTCCTGTCTCTTCACCTGCATAACACGCTACCTGGTAATCACAAGCCTTCCAGATAGACGAATCAACAACATTTGTAATACAAAGAGTCGGGAGGTTTGTTTCCGTCTTCACCCGCTCAATTGATTTAAGTGTGTCGCTGGTTTCACCTGATTGAGTAATAAAGATATAAAGGGTGTTTTCATCATGCGGGATAAGATTTTTCAACAAGAATTCGCTCGAATAAATAGCTCTTGTCTCAATTTTGGAAATTTTTTCAACCAAATCAACCGCGAAACGCGCGCAATGATAAGACGAACCTGATGCAACAAGAACAATTTTTTTGATACCCTGCGGAAGATTCAACTTAATCTCGCCACTAACAGGGTCAATATATTAAAACAAAATATAAGGAATAATCTTCGCCTGTTCAGCAATTTCCGATTCCATATTGGTCTTAGTCTTTTTTAAAAACATTAGGGCGCCCTCAAATTTATATTAATATTATAACATATTTTGAAGTTGATTTGTATTATTTATTGATTGATGGCAGGATAAGCATCTGCACATAAGTCTTGTAATTTACATTCAAGGACAGTAGCAATATCCAAAAGAAAAGCAACACTAGGAAACTTTTCTGCTCGCTCTATACAGCCTATATAATTTCTTGTGCTTGATATACGAAAAGCCAATTCTTCTTGTGATAAATTCTTTGCCTTTCGTATAGTTCTGATATTATTTCCTATGATTTTATAAGAATTAAGATGTCTGCTATTATTTTTTTTCATTTAATTTTCTGTTTTTAATAGCCTTTGTCTACATTAATATTTACTATTATTCATCAATTAAAGTAAAGTCATCACCCAACTCGTCTTCTAATTATAA
>CAMTNN010000035.1 GCA_947073895.1 uncultured cyanobacterium | reverse complement strand
ATTAAATTTAAATGTGCTTTTGTTAATTGCTAAATTATTTTGTCAGGAGAATTATTAGCTGCAATAAGACAGTTATTCATAAAAATACTTTAACAGATAAGCTGCAGTGCAAAAATACTATAATTATTGCCAAATAATTCTGCAAGTCTGGAGTTATTCATCAAAGGTCCAAAAACAAATGTCCCGCCTTCATATGCAAATTCAAGAATTTTACGAATAAATTCGCCTATAAGCATAAATAATTTTTGCCCCGGAGGAAATTTAAAAATAAACAATGCTAATAGAATTTGAAGCAAGAAGCCCATACCAATTGTTTTGTAGTTAATAGCTTTTCTATTGTTTGATAAGCCGTAACAAATCAAAAATATGACAACTATTCCTATAATTCCGATAAATCTTTCCATTTAAACTCCTTGCTTTTTATTTAGCACTAAATAGCATTAATATAATCTAAAATTTCTTCTTCCGTATTCATTTCGGTTGCACAAACCAGAATCTTTTTGTCATCAAGTTTAATACCACCTAAAATATTTTCATTCTTAAGGTTCGCTAAAAACTCATCTGCATTATCCACTTCAATAACAAATTCGTTAAAGAAGTTTTTATTAAGAGTCTTTATTCCGCGTCCACCAAGCATTTTTGAAAGTGCATGCGCCATATTAGCAGACATTATTGAAGCCTGTTTAAAACCTTCTTCACCAACAAGACTCAAATACAACGTAGCTGAAAGCGCAATCAATGATTGGTTAGAACAAATATTACTTGTAGCTTTTTCGCGTTTTATGTGTTGTTCACGAGTCTGAATAGTTAGCGTATAAGCATCTTTACCATCCTTATCAAGAGTTTTACCAACCAATCTTCCCGGCATTTGTCTCATGTAAGATTCTTTACAAGCCATAAATCCAGCATGAGGACCTCCAAAATTCATTGAAATACCAAGGGGCTGAATGTCACCCACTACAATATCAGCTTCACGAGGAGGTTCAAGGATAGCCAATGAACTCAAGTTAGCACAAACAATGAGAGTAGTATCAAGCTTCTTAACTTCTGATATTTCTCCATAATAATCAGGATTTTGAATTAATACACAACAATAATCAGCTGCAGACTCCGGTAATTCATCAAAAAATTCAAGTTCAATATTCTGTGCCCATAAATATGTCTTAATAACTTCCTTGTATTCAGGATTAATTTTATTTGAAACAAGCGCCTTGTTCTTTTTCCCGCGAGCAATTCTATGTGCCATAAGAATTGCCTCTGCACAAGCCGAACCACCGTCATACATAGAAGCATTCGCTATATCCATGCCAGTCAGCCTTGCAATC
This sequence comes from uncultured cyanobacterium, assembly GCA_947073895.1. Classification (GTDB taxonomy): domain Bacteria; phylum Cyanobacteriota; class Vampirovibrionia; order Gastranaerophilales; family Gastranaerophilaceae; genus CAG-196. The sequence continues at coordinate 10,122 of CAMTNN010000035.1, read as the reverse complement.
ATTGTTTGGTATTCATAAATAATTTGTAAAGTACCTTGTGAGATTTCCGGTTGATAAGGCGTATATGCAGTCAAAAATTCAAATCTTTGCGCTACATAATTAACAGCTGCAGGAATAAATTTGTTATAAACGCCGCCACCCAGAAAATTTGCATATTCGGTTTTATCTTTACGCGCCAATGCTTTAATCATCTTTTGTGCTTCCATTTCGCTCAAAGGATTACCCATGTTAAAATTCTTAAACTTAACAGGGACTTGTTCAAATAAATCATCAATCGAAGCACAAGAAACAACCTTTAGCATTTCTTCTCTAACTTCATCGGTGTGCGCTATAAAATTTTTCATTAATTATTCCACTTCTTCTTTATAATCTGAGTAATCTAACAAGTCAGCAAATTCAACTTGATCAGCTTCTGATTCAATTTTAATAAGCCATTTATCAGCATGATTTTCATCATTCAAAAGTTCAGGACTATCTACAACTGCTTCGTTAATTTCTACAACTTTACCTGAAATCGGCATATAGATTTCAGAAGCTGCTTTTACTGATTCAATAGTTGCAAAAACTTCATTTTTAGAAAATTCAGCTCCGACTTCCGGTAATTCAATAAAAACGATATCTCCAAGTTGTTCAATCGCATAATCTGTGATACCAACTTCGTACTTGTTACCTTGCTCAAGTACGTATTCATGAGTCTTAGTACATAACATACTTTCGTTCATCTAAACTTTTCTCCTATATATTTTTAACCCTTGTTTCTTTTCTTTACAAATGGTTTATTGATAACTTCCGCATTATAGAATTTTTCTCTTATCAATATTTTAATTGTAGAGCCTACAGCTAAATCGTCAAGAGTTTTAACATAAGCTAAGCCAATATTATCCCCTCTAGTAGGTGATACTCCGCCGCTGGTCACAACTCCAACTTTTTCATCATTGAAATAGACTTCATATTCGTGCCTTGCAATACCTCTGTCAAGCATTCTAAAACCGATTAATTTCTTAGTTCCTCCCTCTTTAAGCTGTTTTTCGATAGCAGCTTTACCGTTATAGTCTTCTTTTTTATCTCTCGGAATTGACCAACTAAGCCCTGCCTCAATCGGTGTAGTGTCTTCGTCTAAGTCATTACCATATAAATGTAAAGCTGCTTCCAATCTCAAAGTATCTCTAGCTCCTAAACCAATAGGTTTGATTCCAAAAGATTGACCTGCTTCCATCAATTTATCCCACAAATATTCTGAGAATTCGTTACGAACAAGAATTTCTACTCCATCTTCTCCGGTATAGCCGGTTCTTGAAATCCATAGATTTATATTAAACAATTCCCCACGTTTAATTGAGAAAAATTTTGGAAGTTCCTCCACTCCTAAAGATTGAATAAGCTCGCATGCTTTAGGCCCTTGAACAGCAAGAAGTGAATAGTTATGAGATTCATTGATAATCTGAACATCAAAACCAACTTTGTTTCTTACCATCCAATTAAGGTCTTCGTCTATTCTTGAAGCATTTGCAATAATCAAATATTTTTTATCTTCAAGCTTATAGATAATTAAATCGTCAATAAGTCCGCCTTGTTTATTCGTAAGCTGACAATAAACAGCCTTGGAATCAACAAGCTTGTTAATATCTTGAGGGACTATTTTATTCAAAAACGGAAGCGCATCTTCGCCTTGAACAATAACTTCACCCATGTGAGAAACATCAAATATACCAACCGACTCTCTTACAGTCTTGTGCTCCTCAATAATGGAAGAATACTGCACCGGCATGTGCCATCCTGCAAAATCTACCATTTTAGCCCCGAGAGCTACGTGTTTGTCATGTAAAAAAGTCTGTTTAGTCATTTTTCTCCCCTTATATCATGGTTACTATTGTCATATAGATTATAAGCATGTGTCAAGTAAATTAAGAATTTTAATTTACTTAATATATCTTTATAAAAAAGACAAATTTTATTTAGCAAATAACTTAATATAATTAAGTGTAGTAATAAACCAGATAAAATTGTATGCAGATAAGTTTTTTTCAGAATTTTAACATACGTAATAATCAGAACTACCCAAGAAGTTATCAAGGAATAACTTCTCCAAATTTAGCACCACTAGCACATGATACAGTAACTTTCGGTGCACTTAAAAAATCCGCATTTTCAGGATTAAACCGTGCTATTATAGAAAAATTCAAAGCTCCAATTGAAAAATTTAATACGGAAGCTGATTTTCAAAACTGGGCAAGAACTCAAGTTGAAGATATAGCAACAAAAGATTTTAGCGGAAGACAGCCAGAGACTATAGAACAAAGAAAAGCTATTATAAAAGAATGGTATGATTATGTAACAAAAGAAAACGATGCATACACTCCAGCTATAGCCCTTTTAGCATTAAGAAGTATTACTGCTGGCTTGAAGGCTGACGAAGATACAATTCCACCGGCTTTAAACAAAGGGGTTCTTGCTGAAACCGTTGATAATCTACAGAAAGAATTAAAGATTGATGAAAAAAAAAACAGTTTAATTTTATTAAAATGTATAAAACAAAACTTCAATCAATGTATTTACAAGACAATAATGCAAATTTACAAAGTGATACAGGCTGGATAGTAATTCCTAGTAAAATTCATGACCCTGAAAATTTTGAAGCTAACGTAGATAAGCTAAAAACCTTATCGCATAAAAACTGGTGTACAAAATCGTTTAATGCAGAACCGTATTTATCAGATGGTGATTTCCACGTATATCTAGAAAGTAGTAAACCAAAGCTTGGTATTAGATTTGTAGGTGATGCAATTCAAGAAATACAAGGAGAAATGAATAACTCTAAAATTCCACAAAAATATTTTGAAGAAGTTAAAACACATATTCAGAGCGGGCACTTACACTTAAGCTCAAATGCAAAAAATGAAATCGAAAATGCAGAAAACATTAAACAAAAAATTGAAAAAATAAAAGCTGAAATTGGAGAAGAAGCAATAAAAAATGCTGATGCAGAAAAGATATTACCTTATTTTGGAATTGAGGTTAAAAAAGATGCAGATGGTATGTTAACAATTAGTGAATATAGACAACCTAAGACTACCTTCGCAGAATTTGGAATTGATGAAAACAGACTTGTTAGTAACATTAAAGTAATTGAAGGAGATGCTGATTTTAGGAATAGTCAGGCACAAGACTTAAGAAATTTGCAATCTATCGGCGAGAATGCATATTTTAGGAATAGTCCGGTCCAAGATTTAAGGAATTTACACTCTATTGGCGGGAATGCTAGTTTTAGTGATAGTCAGGTGCAAGATTTAAGAAAGTTACACTCTATCGGTGGGCATGCATATTTTAGGAATAGTCAAGTCCAAGATTTAGGGAATTTACACTCTATTGGCGGTAATACTAATTTTAGTAATAGCCAAGTACAAGATTTAAGAAAGTTGCACTCAATCGGTGGATATGCTGATTTTAGTAATAGCCTGGTCCAAGACTTAAGTAATTTGCACTCTATTGGCTGGTATGCTGATTTTAGTAATAGCCTGGTACAAGATTTAAAGAATTTGCACTCAATCGGTGGATATGCTGATTTTAGTAATAGCCTGATACAAGACTTAAGTAATTTGCACTCTATTGGCGGATATGCGTGTTTTAATAATAGTCTGGTGCAAGATTTAAGGAAATTAAAGTCTATTAAGGGACTAGTTTACATAAATAATTCAAAACTCTCCATTGATGATTTTAAAAATGTAGAAATAGAAGGTCGCGGATTTAATAATATAAATTTAACTCAATTCTTGAATCTTTAAGTATAAATCCTTAATTTCTTGTGAATAGTTTTTAGGAACAACTATTTTTATCTTTGCGTTCAAATCGCCATAACTGCTTCCTGATGGCAATCCAAGATTTTTAAGTCTCAAAGACTGTCCACTGGAAACTCCCGCAGGAATCTTAATATTAATTTTTCCATGCAAAGTTTGAATATCTTTTTGAGTTCCTAAAACCGCTTCCGGAGGAGTTACTTCAACCTCTTTTGTTAAATTTGCTCCATCAAAAGTGTATTCAGGATCTTTAAAATGTACTACAAGATACAAATCTCCTTTTCGTCCGTATTTATCAGACTTACCTTCACCTTTTAAACGAACCTTTTTCCCTTCAGATATATCTTTAGGTAATTTTACTTTTACAGTCTTAGGAGTAGAAAGAATACCGGTTCCGCCACAGTGAGAACAGTATCCACCTCCATTACAGTAACCGCATTTGTCCATTTCTGTAAAAGTAACAGAAATAGGTTTTTTATCAAAAATCTCTTTAGCAGTTACATTAAGAGTTTTGGTAATATCTAAATCTTCTTTAGGCTCAGCCGAAGCGCGTCTTCGGCTTCCGCCACCCATATTTACCCCGGAGTTTGAGAAGTCAAAACCACCTTGAGTTCCTCCCCCCATCATATCTCCAAACAATGACGAGAAGAAATCGGAGAAGCCGCCTGCTCCACCTCCACCAAAGTCAAAAGATTGAGCTCCGCCTTGATTAAAATTGAAATTAAAGTTTTCAAACCCTGGAGGAGGCGTATAATCTGCTCCGCCCTGCCAGCTTGAACCTAAACTGTCATATCTCTGGCGTTTTTGTTTATCACCTAGAACTTCATAAGCTTCGTTTATATCTTTGAACTTTTCTTCTGCTTCTTTTGTTTTATTTACATCAGGGTGATATTTCCTTGCAAGTTTACGATAAGCTGATTTAATTTCAGCGTCTGTTGCATCACGTTTTACCCCGAGGGTTTCATAATAATCTTTGTATTTCATAGTTTTACCTTACCTTTAGTTTAATATTAATATAAAAATTTACAATTAGATTGAAAGTTAATTATTTTTTAATCTTGTGCTAAAATGAGTATTAATTTGTAAGGGAATTTATTAGCATGGATATAAAGAAAATATTATTTAGAACTAACTCTATTGACGTTGAAAAGGCACTTCCGGATGCAGTTGTATTTTGTAACAGAGATGGAAAAATTTTATGGGTTAATGATAAAGCTGCTGAAATTTTTGAAACATCAAAAATGCATCTTTTGACATCTAATATTAGTGATTTCATAGAAAATGCGCTTAATTTAATTACAAGCTCAGTTATAATGAATAATCAGGTTATAACAAAGCTTAGCGGCAGCGAAACTTATTTTGACATGACGTCAAAAGAAATTGAAGACGGATATGTTCTTGATTTTCGCGATTCCACAAGCAACGCGGATGAGATTGCAAAGCTCGAAGAAGATGACTATAAAGAAATTAATCGTGATAAAAACAATTTTCTGCTAAAGCTTTCCAACGAGCTAAAATCACCATTACAGTCTATTGTCGGATTTTCACAGGCTATGGCAGACGGTTTGGGCGGAAGCATGTCTGAACAGCAAGAAAAATATATCAGAATTATTAAGAAAAACTCATCTGATTTAATGTATTTCATTACAAAACTTCTTGAACTGGCTCAAACTGAATCAGAGCTTAAAAATCCTGAAATAAAAACATTTGAAATTATTAATACGATTAATTCAGTTGTACGTTTTAATGAGCAACTGTACAAAGATAAAAACTTAAAATGGAATGTTTCTATAGAAGAAGGAATGAAAAACACAATTTCTTCTGATGAAGAAATTTTAAAAACCATATTACAAAATATATTGGAAGTGATTTTAAAATCAGTTGATATGGGAGATATCAGCATAAGTGTTTCATCTCCGAATGAAGAATTTTTAGCATCAAAAAATCTAACAGGAGCTGATTATATCCTTATCTCCGTATCATCTAATTCGCTGCTTTTATCGGAAAACGATTTAGAATCAATGTTTGACCCATACTTAATTGTAGATACATCAAACAAGAAGAATGTATTAAGAGCCATGACTTTAGCTTGTGTAAAGAACCTTGTACAAAATCTTAGAGGTGCTGTATGGGTGGAATCTCAAATACTTAAAAACACAAACTTTAATATTGTTATACCGCGATAAAAGCAATTGTTGAGGGGGAGAATGAGTAAAGTCGTATTAAAAAATTTAATAAAGTCTTACGATGGTAAAAAAAATATCATTGATGATATTAACCTGGAAATTGAAGACAAGGAATTTATTGTCCTTGTAGGCTCATCAGGCTGTGGCAAGTCCACTATCTTAAGACTAATTTCCGGTTTGGAAGAAATCACATCAGGTACGATTTCTATTGACGACAAAGTGGTTAACAATATTCACCCTAAAGACAGAGATATCGCGTTTGTATTCCAAAGCTATGCTCTATATCCACATCTGAATGTCTATGAAAACATGGCATTCGGATTAAAAATGCGTAAGTTTGATAAAAAAACAATTGATGAAAAAGTTCGTGCAGCAGCTAAAGCATTAAATCTTGAAGAATTACTAGAAAGAAAACCAAAGCAATTATCCGGCGGACAGCGTCAGCGTGTCGCACTAGGGCGTGCAATTGTTCGAAACCCTAAAGTTTTCTTAATGGACGAACCATTATCAAACCTGGACGCAAACCTTAGAGTTCAAATGAGAGCTGAAATTAAACGATTGCATAAAGAATTAAAAACAACATTTATTTATGTTACCCATGACCAGACAGAAGCTCTTACAATGGGAGACCGGATTGTTGTTTTAGACAAAGGTAAAATTCAGCAAGTTGCTCCTCCGGAAGAAATCTACAATAACCCTAAAAATAAATTTGTAGCAGGTTTTATCGGACAAATGAATTTTATCGAATCAGATATTAAAGACAGCAAAATTACAATTGAAGGAGTAGAATTTAATCTCCCTCAGGAAATAGACGCTGAAAAAGTTACTATCGGTATTCGTGCAGAAAAAATGGTTTGCGGAAATAAATCAATCGTTGCTAATACCGATATCATAGAAATGAGCGGGAGTGAAAGAATCGTTTATTTTGAATTAAACGGTTCTAAGTGTTCAGCAAAAATACCGCTTGAATACAATTGTTCAGATAAAATTGAACTAAAACTAGCAGTTGAAGATATGTATTTCTTTGATAATCAGACAGGTGAGAATTTAATAAAATGAAAAAATACAGTAAATATTTGATAGCCGGATTTTGTGTAATTGCATTTTTAATAACAATGTGTTTCATTCCAATAAACGCATCAAAACTTATTCCTACAATTGAAAAACAGGTTGCGAGTGAATTAGGTGTAAATATTCATATAGACAGGCTTATCTTAAGGGTCGGACCTTTAATCAAGGTTAAAGCACCAATTATGCACATGATGTACGAAGATGGGCAAAAGTTTGCACAATTCGACAGTGTAAAATTCTATATTCCATGGACATCATTAATCAAAAAGAATCCTACAATTCATACGCTGGAAGCCAAAAGACTAACTGTCAGAGTTAATTCCGATGATAAATATTTAAATAAACTATTAGATAGACTTCAAGCCAAAGATGTTTCAGAAACACCTTATATACATCTTAAAAATTATAGCATTTCTTTTAATAATAAAAAAGATAATAATAACTATAACTTGACAGGTCAAGCATTAGAAATCAGTAAAATTCCTAATTTCAAGAACTTCAGACTTAACACAATCGGTAGCTTTAGCATAGATGACAAACAATACATAACATATGACTTATCTGTTACACCAAAACTTGACCGACCTGAAAAAATAAATTTACAAAGACTTGATGAACTGCTCAATCAAATTGAAGAACTTGATTTTCATTCAGATATAATTACGGACATAAAGTTATACAAAAATAAAGATATAATACAAGCTTCAGGATTTATTAATATAGATAACATTTCTGTACTTGATCCGGCTAAAAAAGTTACCAAGAGTTTTATTTGTTTAGACCTATGGGGAGACAGAGCACGTATTTCATCTAACATTCATACTCCTGACAACAAGAAAGTCTACATAGAAGGGACCATAAACAATACTAAAAAGCCTGTCGTTGATATAAAAGTAAAAACTGATGAAATTAATCTTGAAGATTTATACAAGAAAGTTAAAATTCTTGCAGATTTCTCTAAACTTAAAGACATAAACAGCATTGACGGCACATTAAATGCTAATTTCACTCTCAAGGGTGACTTAAATAAAATTAAATCGAACGGTTTTATAAAAATAGCAAACGCTAATATAGAAGCTAACGGAGTAAAAATTGAAAACATAAGCTCTGATATAGATTTTTCTAATAACACAGTAAACATTGTTAAAGCGGTTGGTTACGTTAATAACGCACCAATTATGGCAAAAGGTAATATAGACAAGAATGTTGATATTGAATTATTGATGAATAAGGTCGAATTAAATCACCTTTGTCCTGCTGGATTTGGAATCAAGAGCGGAATTGCATCATTGGTTGCGAATATTTCAGGTTCACTTGATAATATTTCTCACAAAGAAAACCTTCAAATTGATAATTTAAAGATTGCTAAAAATAACACCGATATATCAATTGATTCAGTTAAAATAGATACAAATAAAAATAATACAGCTTATATTAATAATATTTTATGTAAAACTAAAGAAACTGAACCTCTAAAAATTCCTTCCTTAAAACTATTTATAGAAGGTGACCGCATAAGAGTCCCTGAAACAAATATATTCATGCCAAATTCAAAATTTGCATTAAAAACAGAGATTACAAACTACAACACAAATGACTTAAGTTTTAATACTTCTGTTAACGGGTTCCTTTACTCAAAAGATATCAAATCATTGAAAAACTATTCAGCAAGATATCCATTTAAAGTTACTATAAACGGAAACAAGAACATCCAAAACGTCCTTTCTCAAGTTCTGTTAGAAAATACAGCCGTATTGGATGAACCTGCTATAATCAATCTTTCTTCAAAATTAGAAAAAAATACGGTAAAAATTGAAGATTTAAGTATTTTGTCCTTTAACGGAACATTTGCTGATGATTTCAAATCTAACTTAAAAGGACAGAAAAAAGTTGTTATTACAGGCGCTATCGAAGATCTGAAAGCACCTGTAATGAAAAATATAAGGGTATTCTTCCCACAACAGCTTAACATAAGAATATATGATACTCTTGCTCAGGTAAAAGGGGATTTATTTATCAATGGTAAATTTAACAAACCGGATATAGTTGGACAGCTTACTCTGCAAAATTTGTTTAATCAGGCAATGCAGTTGTCACTAAGCAATGCTGTAATAGATTTTAATAAAAATATTGCAGTAATTAATGCTCCGAATGTTAAGATTGCAGATTCCGCAATGTCATTAACTGCAACAGCGTTAACAGATATAACAAAAACTATTACTATAAAAAATGCAAATATTAAATCTAAATATTTGAATACTGATACTTTGTTAATGTACAAAGACAGTCCGGCTTTAAAACTATATCCGATTATGGTTAATGACGGGAAATTCTATTCAGAGAGAATTTTAGCAAATATTTACGGTTCACCGCTTTATATTTCAGCATTTTCATCAGATTTCAAATTGAAAGATAATGTATTATCTCTTAAAAATCTTTCTTCCGAACTATTTAATGGAAAAATGTCAGGTTCATTGGATTATGATATGAAAGATGAACACTTCAACTCTCAAATTATGGCAAGAGGAGTAAGTGCTGAACCTATATTTAACATTGTTTCAACAAGAAAAGACTCAATAAGCGGAACAATGGATTTTGATATAAATCTAAAAGGTGAATTAACTTCAAAACAATCACTAAACGGAGATGTTAAATTTATTGTTCAAAACGGAAGAATGTCTACTTTAGGCAAACTCGAACACTTATTGTATGCTCAGAATATCATTGCAGATAATATGCTTAGAACATCTTTAAGTGTAGTAACTAAAGCTATTACACTTAAGGACACCGGACTATTCAAATACCTTCGTGGTGATATTCAAATGGAAAATGGTATAGCAAACATCAGAATGCTACAATCACAAGGCCCATTGATGGCATTATATATTAAAGGACAATACAATCCTAACAATGACTATGCTAAAATGGTTGTTCTAGGAAGATTATCAGATGAAGTTATGTCCGGATTGGGGGCATTTGGTGATTTTTCACTAAATAAGCTTATGGTAATGTTAACAGGAGAAGATCCTAAATATAATATCATGCCGGAAGATTTTGAAAAAATTCCTCAA
>CAMTNN010000034.1 GCA_947073895.1 uncultured cyanobacterium | reverse complement strand
TCAGGTCAGCTTCCTGCAAAAATAGATGTTATGATAAACGGAAAGAAACATGAATTTGCAGTACCAAGAACAATGTTTCAAAAGGATGTAAAAATCGATATTTCGCGTAATATTGAAGACGGTAAGAATACGATTTTATTCCATCCATCTATTTACCGTACAAATGCTTATGTAGAGCTGGTTGAGCCGTATAAAGGGATTGAAGAATGAGGGATGAAACTCCGAGCGTTTTAAAAGCAGCATGGCTTATTGCACTTGTAACTATCGCAAGTAAGTTTATCGGATTTGCACGTGATATGGTTGTAGCAAATTTTTATGGTGCAACTCTTGTTTCGGATGCGTATTTTTATGCGCTTCAAATTCCTTCTCTTGCGATTATTATATTAGGCGGAGTTGGCGGGCCGTTCCATAGTGCAACGGTAGCTGTTTTTTCCAAGCTTATCGGAGAAAACGGTGAAATTAATGATAAAGTTAATAAACTTTATAATACTTTTTTAACCGTAACTTTTATATTCTTCTCTTTGCTTGCAGTTGGAGGATTTTTCTTTGCAGATAAAATTATGGGATTAATTATTTCTGCAGGGTCTCCTGAATTAGTAACTCTAGCAACTACTCATTTCAAGATTATGTCACCGATTATTTTAATTGGCGGAATCGTTGGGATTTTGTACGGACTTCTTGTTACGCATAAAAAATATATTTTACCGAATATTTCACCAATGGTATTGAGTCTGGTAGTTATCGCGGCGATTTCTTTGGCTCATAATGATAGTTCAGGCAAGGTTCTCGCAATTGCGACAACTGCGGGCGCTCTGTGTCAGCTATTAATTCAATGTCCGGCGCTTAGAAAACTTGGATATAGATTACAGCCGAATTTTGAAATTACAAATAATCCGAATTTCAAAAGCATAATGGAACTTCTTTTCCCTGCAGTTTTAAGTTCAACTATGGGACAAATAACTATTTATATTGATATGTTTTTCGCGTCGACTTTGAGAGAAGGCGCGTGGACTTCGGTAGTTTTTGCTAATCGTATTTTTCAATTCCCTGTTGGAATTCTGGTTACTGCATTTTTAGTTCCTTTATTCCCGATTTTTTCAAGACTTGCGGGTGAAGGAAAAATTGAAGATATTAAAACATATTTTAATAAAGGAGTCGGCGTTTTATTCTTTGCAGCTATTCCAATGATTATTTTGATTCTTACGCTTGCAAAAGACGGTATTTCACTTGTGTTTGAGCGCGGTGCGTTTAATTCGGACGCTGTGTATATGGTAACGGAAGCTTTGTGTTTCTTGTCATTCTCAATTTTACCGTATGTGTTTAGAGATTCGATTACAAGAGTTTATTACGCGTTTAATGATTCTAAAACACCATTCTTGATTGCGCTTTCGGCAATTGCACTAAAGGCTTGTTTGAACTGGCTGTTGATTCTTAAACTTAATATGGGTATTGCGGGAATTACGCTTTCTACTTCATTTATAACCTTGTTTAACGCAACATTGTTAGGATTGTTTATTCATAAAAAAATCAGACTTGATTATAGAACTTTATTTATTAATTTTGCAAAAATGATTTTTGCTGGAGTTTTGACCTTTATATTATGCTTTTTTGTAGGAAATTGGTTTAATAATGTTGAGCTTCCGAAATATTTATTTGAAACGGTTAAAATCCTTGTTATTATGGCATTATGCTTATCTGTGTATACCGGATTGAATCTGATTTTCAAAATGGATTACGCAAGAGAACTTGCAAATAGAGTTCTTAAACGCTAAACTATTCTTATGAAAAAGATAGCATTAGTTAGTCACGGTTGTGCAAAAAATTTAGTAGATTCAGAATTAATTCTCGGTATTCTTGCTCAAAACGGGTATGAAATTACTTTAGACGAGAATGAAACTAATATTGTAATTGTTAATACGTGTTCATTTATTTGTGATGCGGAAAAAGAATCCATACATTCTATTTTAGAACTTGTTGATGCAGGAAAAAAAGTTATTGTTACAGGTTGTTTGGCTCAAAAACATCCTGAAGAATTAAAAAAAGAAATTCCTGAACTTTCGGCAGTTGTAGGAACAACGGATTTTACTAAGATTGTGGAAGTTCTTAAACAAATTGATGACGGTTTTGTGACAGAAGTTAGTGAAAACCCTGAATACATTTATCCTGAAAATGTTGAACGTCAACAAATTACTATGGGGGCGAGTTCTTATCTGAAAATTGCCGACGGCTGTAACTTTAGATGCGGATATTGTATAATTCCTTATTTGAGAGGGGATTATCGTTCAAGAAAAATGGAAGATATTATTGCGGAAGCAGAAAATCTTGTTAAAAAAGGTGTAACTGAGATTATTCTTGTAGCTCAAGATACGACAGGATATGGAATTGATATTTATAAAAAGCCTATGCTTGCTGAACTTCTTAGAAAACTTAACGAAATAGAAGGTTTAGGCTGGATTAGGATAATGTATGCTTATCCTACAAATATGAAAGATGATTTGTTAAAAGCTATTGCGGAATGTGATAAGGTTGTTAAGTATGTTGATATTCCGCTTCAGCATTCACACCCTGAAATGCTTAAGCTAATGAACAGGCCTGCTTTTGACTATCGTGAATTGATAGAACATATAAGAGAAATGATTCCGAATGTTGCGATTAGAACGGCGTTTATTGTCGGCTATCCGGGTGAGACTCATGAACACTTTGAACATCTTTGCAAGTTTGTAAGTGATATGAAGTTTGATAGAATGGGCGTTTTCTGTTATTCACGCGAAAAAGGAACTCCGTCTTATAAGATGAAACCGCAGGTGGGCAAAAGAATGACAAAAGCACGTTATGAAAAGCTTATGTGTATGCAGTTAATGATTTCTCAGAAACGAAATCGTGAATTAATCGGCAAGACACTTCCTTGTATAATTGAATGCTATTCTGATGAGGGTGAAGTTATTGCACGTACTCAATCCGATGCGCCTGAAATCGACGGTGTTGTTAATATTAAAACTGATAAACATGTGGTTCCGGGTGATATTGAGATGGTTAAAATTGTTGACGCGACTGATTACGACTTAGTTGGTGTTTTAACAATATAAAAACATTTGTAAAGATTGATTTGTTGTTAATTTGGCAAATTTATTATATAATTAATCAGGGTAGTACCTTAAACCTGACTCCTAACACACGAGTACTAAAGAGAAGGCTAGGAAGGAGGGTTAAAACTATGATTGACAAAATAATAATGCTGCTATTTGTAGCAACGCTATTCGTAGCAGCAATCAATTTGTTAAAATTATAGGGGGTACTAAGTGAAGTCCTTGACAGCCCGCTAAGTTTGTCAGGGGCTTCCCCCTATATGTACATTATTTACTATTTTTGTATTTTTGTCAATGTAGTGTTTTACTTTTAGAAACTTTTTTAGAACAAATTCAACTGCGGTGCTTCAAGTTCTGTCGAGTTAGCATTTTTCTTTCTTCCTGCAAGGTCTTTTGAAAAATCTTTTTGAAGTTTTTTCATTAACTCTTCAGAGCGGTCAATAACTTTGCTTGGAAGTCCAGCCATTTTTGCCACCTGAATACCGTAACTCTTGCTTGCTCCGCCCGGAACGATTTTACGCAAGAATTCAATTTCTCCGTTTTGCTCTGCAATTGTAATTCTGAAACTCTTAATCTGTGGGTAAGTCTTTGTCATTACGTTTAATTCGTGATAGTGTGTTGCAAAAATACATTTTGCCTTAATTTTAGTTGCAATGTATTCTGCAACCGACCACGCAATGGCTACACCGTCGTAAGTGCTTGTACCGCGTCCGATTTCGTCTATCAGGATTAAACTGTTTTCGGTCGCGCTGTTTAAGATGTAAGCTGTTTCGGTCATTTCAACCATAAAGGTTGATTTACCTAAAGTCAAATCATCGCTTGCGCCTACACGTGTAAAGATTTTATCCACAATTCCGATTTTTGCATAATCTGCAGGGATAAACGAACCTATTTGTGCAAGTATTACTATTAAAGCGTTTTGGCGCATAAAAGTTGATTTACCTGCCATGTTTGGCCCTGTTAGAATCATTAATTGGGTTTTTGATGTGTCTGTGCAGGATAATTCCAAATCATTAGGAACATAAGCTCCTAAAGGTAAGATTTTTTCAAGAACAGGATGTCTTCCGTTTTTGATAACAAAATCGGAGCTTTCGTCGATTTCAGGACAAATATAATTTTGTTCTACGGCAATTGACGCAAATGAGTTATAAACATCAAGTTCTGCAACGGCTTGAGCGATTTCTCTAATCAGGGTTACGAATTCTTTTGAATAGTCTCTAAAATCGCAATAAAGTTTGTATTCCAAATCATTAGCTTTCACTTGAGCATTCAAAACTTCGTCTTCGTGTTTTTTGAGCGTGTCTGTGATAAATCTTTCACCGCCGGTTAGAGTTTGTTTTCTTATATAAGTTTCAGGAACTTTGGCTAAATTAGAGTTTGTAACTTCAATATAGTAACCGAAAACCCTGTTGTAACCGACTTTCAAAGTTGGAATATCTGTTTTTTCACGCTCTTCTTCTTCAAACTTTTTGAGCCATTCTTCGCCGTTTGTCAGCAAACCTCTCAAATAATCAAGTGAGCTGTTAACTCCTGTTTTAATAACTCCGCCTTCTTTAATAAGCATTGGCGGGTCGTCATTAATAGTTTTTTCTATTAAATCCGCATATTGTTCAATGTCTTGCAGACGGTTTTCAATTGAGTCAAAAACATTCAATCCTGCAGATTTTGCTGTATTGATAAGCTCAGGCAGAGCCATCAAAGATGTTTTTAGGCTTACAAAATCTCTTGGTGTTGCAGAGCTGTTGCTGACTCTGGTTGAGAGTCTTTGGATATCATAAATATTTCTTAAGATTCTCTCAAGCTCGCTTCTTGCAGAATTATTATTCACAAGTGATTTAACAATATTTTGGCGGGCAATAATTTGTTTCATATCTTTTAAAGGCTGGCAAATCCAGGATTTTAAAAGACGTGCGCCCATGTTTGTAACGGTTTTATCAACTGCCCATAAAAGAGAGCCGTATTTATTTTTTTCACGTAGAGTTTCTGTAAGTTCAAGATTTTTTCTTGAATTAACATCAAGAGCTACGTATTCGGAAAGTTCATAAAGTTCGATTCGTTCAAATTTTGGGAATCCTTCTTTCATGTTTTCCCAGATATAAGCAAAAACTCCTGCGGAAGCTCTGTATGCAAACGGATTATTTTTGTAGCCGATTGCGTCAAGCGTATTAATTTTTAAAACAGTTTTTAAATTATTCTGAGCAAAGTCTTCTTCAAATACACGGGCAGGAACCTTAGTGCAATTATACATTTGAGTTATTTCTTCCGGTAAATCAACGGTTTCTTCCGGAACAATCTGGAATGGCTCAAGTTTAAGTTTTTTAGCCGGAGCAATAATTTCAGACGGCTGAATTCTTGCAAGCTCTGTTAATACTGCATCATAGTTTAATGTTGCGGCTTTAAACTCGCCTGTTGAAATATCTGTATAAGCAAAACCCCATTTGTTATTGTCTTCAAAAAGTGCGCAAATATAGTTGTTGCTTGTTTGGTTTAAAAATCTGCTTTCAACAAGAGTTCCTGCAGTAATTGTTCTGACAACTCCTCTTTTTACAAGACCTTTGGCTTGTTTTGGGTCTTCCAGCTGTTCACAGATTGCGACTTTGTAACCTTTTTCAACCAATTTTTCAAGATAATTTTCAGCAGCTTTATAGGGAATCCCTGCAAGCGGAACTCTGCCGTAAGTTTTTCCGGCGTCACGGCCTGTTAAGGTCAGCTCTAATTCACGGGATAGAAGTTCTGCGTCTTCAAAAAAAGTTTCGTAAAAATCTCCGAGGCGATAGAATAGAATGCTATCAGGATTTTCTCTTTTGATATTAAGATACTGTTTCATTACATCGGTGGTTTCGTTTATATCCACATCTGCACTGTTTATATAATTGATTTCAGGTTTTGTCATAGTTATAATTGTACATAATATAAAGGGAAGGTGCAAGTTATGTTTAGAATGATAAAGATTGTTTTTAACGCAATTCTCATAGTCCTTGCTATTATTGGGTTTAATGCAATAGGCGGACAGAAGTATGTCGAAGCAGTTAGAACAAACATCGATAACTTTATTCAGGAACGTGCTGCAGAAAATGCAAAAAAACTTGGTGATTTTTCAAAACTTCACGAAGAATTTCAAATTGATAACACAGTAAGCCTGTTGGGATATAAGGCGGTTCTTGCAGAACACAATGTCAGCGGGCAAAAAATGTGTATTCTTGATTCGGGCAAAAAAGCTTTGTTAACTCAGGAAGATATTAAAAGCGCAAATCTTGAAAAAAAGTTGGAAGAACTTATAAAAAACTTTAAATACCAATCAATTTCGTTTAAAGAAATAAATGTTGTTGCGCGTGGAACAATGCAGGCATACGGACGAAATATTCCTTATGCTAAATTTGAAGCTAAATCAAACAAATTCCCAATCTCTGATTTATCGGGGATTGTAGCAAGTGTACAAACTTCTGACGGTTCTGAAAAGTTAATTATTTCCGTCAGTGAAAAGAAAAGATACTCTCAGCTTATTACAGACGAGTTCTTTAAAAATGTGTCTGAGAGTAAATAGAGGTAAAAAATATGAAAAAGATTTTAATATTGTTAATGGCTGTATTTATGACAGTACCTGCGTTTGCAGTTGATAAAACTTCGGCTGATTATTTGTATAACAAAAAACATTTTTCTCCGATGACTCCGCTTGTTGAAAAAATAGCAGAATCCCAAATTAAAAAATCACTTAAAAAAGAAACAGGTGCAAAGTTTAAAGTTAAATTTGACGGTTATACACTTTCAAGCATGAAAGCTGGTGTGTTTAAAAACCTTGATATAACAGGTAAAAACGTTACGATAGAAGGTGTTGAACTTCCTTATTTGAATTTTAAAACTCTTAGCACTTATAACAAAATTGATTACACTGCAAACCCTGTTGTGGTTCAATCTGATATGACTTTTTATTACGAATTGCATTTATCTGAAAAATCTCTTAACGATGCTTTAAAGAGTGCAGAATATAAAAAGTCACTTCAAAAAGTTAACAAAAAAGCTTATCCTTTATTCATGGTTAACGATGTAAGGGCAAAAATTAAAAGCGATAAAGTCTACATAATAATGGATTACAATTTCCCGATAAATCCTGTAGGCAAGAACAGAACATTTATGGTTTCTACTAACTTTAATGTTGTTAATGGATTAATCAAAGCTCGTGATGTAGCTGTGGATAGTGCTTATGGAAATATGTCGCTGGAAAAGGTTACTAATTTGGTTAACCTTCTTGACCCGCTGTCATTTACGCTTGATTTAGTCAATGTAAGAAAATGTGATGGCAAGGTGGAATGCATAAAGATTGAGGATAATACATTTAAAGTCAGCGGTAAAATGTATGTGAAAGCTCAATAAACTTCCTCTGGTATTAATGTTAATTTTTTGTTACAATATAATAAAATAATATGAAGCAAGGAAGTGTTATGAATTTCTCTCAGAAGCTCGGTTTATTTATTTTAATAGTGATTTCGGTGTTGTATGTTTACATATCTTTTTTCAATAAAGATTTTAAACTACCGGAATATAACAGGCATGAGGAAAAACCTCCTGTTTACAATCCGCTTGAACCCATTGAGCCTTATGAAACACAAGATCCTGAGGAAACATCTGAGATTCAAAAACCAAAAGAAGTTAAAATCTTTATCCTTGATAAATCAGGTAAATTGCGTTCGGTAAACAGAACTTGTGATACAAGTGTTGAAAAATCTTGTTTTAATTATGCTATAAAAGAGCTTGTTTCAGCGCCTTCTCCTTGGGAAAAATCAAAAGGGTTTACCTCTGAAATTCCGGCAGGAACAAAGGTGCTTTCAATCAGAGAATCCTCAGGAAATGTTCTGATTGACCTATCATCGGATTTTGAAACAGGTGGCGGTGCTGAAAGCACTTATTATAGAGTTAGACAGATTATTAAAACAGCTAATGCGAATACGTCTTCTCCGGTTTATCTATATATTAACGGAAAACAGGCTAATGTGATTGGCGGAGAAGGAGTTATGTTGAAACAGCCTTTGAACGAGAGGTCATTAGATGAGTAATGAAACTACTAAAGACTTAGATTATTATATGAATCTTGAATGGACTTTAATTGAAGGTACTGATTTGGATTTTAACGGAAATCCTTATCATTATATCGAAATCAAAGAGATTCCGAGTTTTGCGTTTTGTGCTAAAACAAGAGAAATAGCGCTTGAGAATTATAAAAAACAGCTTCGCTTGTCTTTAATGCTTATGCTTGAAGACGGTGAACACATTGTAGAACCCGGTGAAGAGACCGAGGATGATATTGATTGGGAAAGTATATGTCCGTAATTTCTATTACTCAAATGACTGCAGATGATATTGATGCTGTTGTAAAGATTGAAGAAGAAGCTTACGGTGAGCATCATTGGGCGAAGTCTTCATTTTATGATGAACTCTCTAATAATCTTGCAAAATACTATGTTGCCAAGACTCCTGAGGGCGAACTTGTTGGTTATGCGGGTACATGGCATATAATAGATGAAGGACATATTACAACTATTGCGGTTAAAAAATCATGCCAGAGACAACATATTGGCGAAGCTATTTTGGTTAAAATCCTTGAAGATTGTTATCAGGAAGGGATTAAGTATTTAACTCTTGAAGTGCGTGTTTCAAACGCTCCTGCAATCGGACTTTATACAAAATACGGATTTAATTCATTAGGTACAAGAAAAGGGTATTATCAAGATAATAATGAAGATGCGTTAATAATGTGGACTGAAAATATTTTTTACGATAAATTTAAAAGTAGGTTCAATGAAAATGTTGGGAAGTTAAAACAACCAACGTGAACCCACCGGTAATCCGTTCCAAAGGAGCACGGACGAGGGGAAAAACAAGTGGGTAATTAAGCGGAATGTGCTCCGCCCAAAGGTTAAAAAAAGAAAAATGTCAAAGAGGGTTGAAAAACAATTAGATAGTTTTAAATACAAAGGTGAGCCGATAAAAGTAACTATCGGGACTCTTGTTTTGACCTGTCTTTGCATATTATTTTTAATTGTTGCAACTTTTACCCAGGTAACTCTTACACATCCAAATGTATGGTTAGAGGTGTTTTCTTCGTTGCAAGAAGGGTTTGAACCTGCTCATGATTTAGTTAGAACATACAGATATATTCCGCAAATTCCGACGGTGTTTTTTATTATAGCGCTTTTGGGACGTAAATTCGGTGTTCTTTCCATTATCGGCTATATTATTCTGGGAATGTTTTTCCCGATTTTTGCACTTGGATGCGGAATAAGCTATATTTTTGAATACGGATTCGGTTACATTTTAGCATTTATACCGGTTATAATCCTTGTAGGTACGCTTTTAAAAGTTAAAACAGATTTCTTTAGAATTCTGCTATGGGTTATTGTTGGTGTGTTTGCAATTCATATATTAGGGGTTTTATATCTTTTATTTGTATCCGTATTGCGCCATACTCCTATGGAAGTTGTTTCCAGTTGGATTTCATCTCAAAGCGGAGTGCAGATTATTTATGACATAATATTCTCACTGCTTGCAGTCTACTTAGGAAGATTATTGCGCAAGCTTCTCTGGATAATTATGTGCTAGTATGCTGATTCCAACTCTTTTTTAATATCTTCAACAGAAACATGTTCAACTTCTGAATTGTCGTCTTTTTTGAGGTAAACATCTACAATCCCTGCCTGTGCAATAAATCTTTTGCAAAGAATGCAAATAAAATTATGACCGTAAATATACATTGAAGCGCCCATGCATCTATCCTGACCTGCCTGAATAATAGCATTTTGTTCTGCATGGATTGACCGGCATGTTTCATAACAGGTGCCTGATGGAATGTTATTTTTTATTCTGTAGCACTCACCGCGCTCATAACAAGACTCAACCCCTGATGGTGTTCCGTTATAGCCTGTTGCCTTGATTTTCTTATCCTGACCGACAATAACCGCTCCAACTTGCGCTCTTAAACAATTTGAGCGTGAAGAGCATGTTTTTGCCATATCTAAAAAGTATTCTGTCCAAGATTTAATAGCCATTTTTTCAACCTTTGGGCGGAGCACATTTTTTACAATAAGGGACGGGACACATTTTATATAACTACCAACAAGTATTATTAATTCGTCCGTGTCCCTTTTGAACGAACTACCAGTTGGTTCGCGATTCGTCATTAATTCGTCCGTGCTCCTTTTGAACGAATTTCCGACTGGTTCGCATCGGTTGGGATGCGGTGTCAGTTCATTGCCAGATAACCACTATTATACCCGAACTTTGACTTTTTGAAAAATATCATTATGTAAATTATTGTAACGAAACATGTAAAATCTCTAAAGTTTTACAAAAAAATGCCGATATAGAATATGTAAGCAGAAAGCAAAGACTCAAAAATATACATTTACTCAGGAAAGGATTATGAATATGCGTATCGAAAACGAAATGTTGTCAAGATTTAACTCACAAGAATCAATGGAAACAGTAGAAAGGAGTATTTCCGGCGAGTTAGATTTTTTCTTCGATAATGTAATGGACACAGTAGTGGAATTTTTCCAAGAAAGGGAACTTACAGCAGTTTAAATTAAAAAAGTACAAGATTCAAAAAAGGTGCAGTGCACGGCACCGGTTTACCCCAAAAATTCAATAAAAATATGCCCGTTGTGATTTCTAATTATCACAGCGGGTTTTAGTTTTTTTTTAACTTTTGGGCGGAGCACAAAAGTTAACTTTTTCAACAAGGGTCAGACGACATTTCATGAGACTACTGGTGTAGTGTGAAACTACAGGTCGTCCTCTGCTGACTCTGCTACAAGCTGGTTCGAGCTGGTTGGGGTGTTAGATGTTTTCCATTACGGTGTTAAAATACGGAATTGATTGGATTGCACCGTAATTTTGGGTTTGTAGTCCTGAAACAACAGAAGCAAACTTAGCTGCATTTGCAGGTGTATAGCCGTTTGTTAAGGCGTATAAAAATCCACCGTTGAATACATCGCCTGACGCTGTTACGTCAATTGCCTTTTGTGTGTTATAAAATTCTGTGAAGCTTATATCACCCTTGTAACCTGTATAGTATCCGTTATCAATATGTGATTTGATTACAACGATTCTTACTCCCTTATCCCAGAAATAGTTCATTACTTTGTCAATAGAAGTAAAATCATAAAGCTGTGCTGCATCATTTTTTAAAGATAAAAAGATGATATCTGTGAAATCGACAATTTCTTCAAAGTATTCTTTTGTATCCTCTGAATTCATAAAACAAGACGTGTAATTAGGGTCATACGCTGTCATTACATCGTTTTCTTTTGCCATTCTGAAAGTTTCTTTAACCAATTCTCTTGAACTTGCAGAAAGTGACTGAACAACACCTGTTGAATAAACCAGTTTTAAGTTTTTAATTGTTTCTTCATTAATATCGTCAATGGAAAGCTTTGTAGCTGCGGTTTTTCTTTTGTAA
>CAMTNN010000033.1 GCA_947073895.1 uncultured cyanobacterium | reverse complement strand
AACAACCCCGAAGTATCAAGTGCAGTATGAATACCTTCCGCTTGAGCTTTTTTAAACAAATCGGTTACAAAATCAATCTGAACCCAAGGCTCACCACCTGTTACAGTGATTCCGCCGCCGCAGAATTCTTTCACACCATGGTATTGTTCCATAATCTCATCAGCTGACATTTTCTTAGCTTCACCGACATAATCCCAAGTATCAGGGTTATGACAATACTGGCATCTAAGCGGACATCCTTGTGTAAATACTACAAATCTAATTCCGGGCCCATCAACTGTACCGCAACTCTCAACCGAATGTATATTTCCTAAAATTTCTGACATAATTCACCTCTGTTAATATTCTATTACAAAATTATCTTATCAGGGAATTAATTTACATGATATTTCAAACAATAATCCAAGTATGAAACGGGAATACTTATTTTACATACTTATCATTGCAGGACTTCTATTTTTTCTACACTATATTTGGGGCCAAATTCGTATAACAGTTGACTTTGAAGAACTCGAACCATTCAAACACAGCCTGCCTGTATACTACAAAGGATTTAAGCTCGGGCATACCGTTAAGGTATATCCGAGCCCCGATTTTCATACAACACGCGTTGATTTAAAACTAAGGCTCAAACAACTTGAACTTCCTGCCAATACAACTGCAATGATTAGACGTAAAGATAAAAAAGATTACATTGAATTGGTTTATCCAAACAGTCCTTATCTTGCAAATCTTCGTAATCGCTCCCTTATTGAAGGGACAAAAGGAATAAACTTTGAAAACTTTATCCAAGAACAAGCTAATAACGGCGGTTTAGATGAAATAAAAGAAAATGTTAACGGAACAATTAAATCAGCAGGTGCAACTTTTAACGCACTTACAGATATGATAAATGTTATGACTGGAATCCTTGAAGATGTTCGCCCAACAATTAATGACACAGTGGACAACGTAAACTTAGCTTCAAGAAACCTGGCAGACGCATCTTTCCATATTGAAAGCTCTCTACAGCAAGGTTATATAAACAACACCTTAGAAAATCTTGAACACACAAGCAAAAACCTTGTCGCAACGACTGAAAACATTACGGGAGTAACCCGAAATGTCAATAATAACAGCATCAACCTTTTGAACTGCACAATTAAAAACATAAATACAGTAGTAAGCAATATTAATGAAATAATAATAGGGTTAGGGGAAACTCTCAAAAAACGATTCGCTGGAATGAGACTGATTTTTGGCAAAGCAATTGACTGCAAATCAGATTGCAATAATTAACCCTTCCAGTTAGTCTTACTCAAAAAAGTTCTAACAGCACTCTGCATATCATTAGGTGTCTCTAGCGGAGTTTCATTTTCCAAGAATTTCGGTTGAGCAGGAAACCCTTCTCTAAGCCTGTTATAAATACTTAAAGTTACATATATAAGCAATGATGACGCTGCAACTCCACCCATCGCAAGTAGAAATTTCTTTGCAACTTTACGTTTGCTAACCGGTTGTTTGTATGGAGTCGTAATCGGAGCTGGCAGCTCTTCCTGCACTTGTTCTTCAACAGCATTATCAGGAAGATTTTCGACGTCTTCCAATGCCTGTACTGAGACAGGCATTGTTAACATCATTAAAACCATTATTGCTAAGACTCTATTCTTCATTAGAAGCCTCATTTGCTCCTTCATTTGCCCCTTCTGCTTTTTTCTTTGTGGCTCTTGTTTTCTTTTGCGTACCACGATTTGGTCTGCGTCCGCGGGTTGCTTTCTTAGGTTTTTCTTCTGCTTCATTCTCAACTGGCTCTGCAGTTTCAGCAGCGACAACCTCATTATTAACCCCCGCATCAGGTGCAATTACAGGTTCAATTTCAGCACCTTCGGTAAGCACTGTTTGCGCCATAGTCTCATCGCTAACCTCTTGTTTAACTTTCTTTTTATCAAAACGAGGTTTTCTTGCATTTTTCTTTTTAGTTTCTTTTTCCTGAGCCACTTCCTGTACTTCAACTTGAGCTTCTACAGAAGGATTTGTTACTTCTTCAAGTTTTTCTTCCTGAACTATTGGTGTTTCTTTTACCTCTGTTTCAGGTTTATTTTGATTATTGAACTTGTTGAATTTATTTTTCTTATTCCCCATAGGAAGTTTCAATTTAGCAGCTTTTGCTCTGTATTCACCTTCACTTGTAGCAGAAGCAAATTTAATATCTTCCATAATATAACCATTACCCTGACAATGCGGACAGCGTTTTGCAAAAATTTCACTAATTGCCTGACCTTGTCTGTGGCGTGTCATTTCAACAAGCCCTAAATCAGAAAGCTGACCCACCTGAGGTTTAGCCTTATCAGCTTCCATAGCAAGCTCAAGCTCTTCCATCATAGTAAGTTTATCAACACGAGAGTTCATATCAATAAAGTCGATAATAATCATACCGCCGATGTTTCTTAAACGAAGCTGGCGCGCAATCTCATGAACTGCTTCAATATTGGTTTTAAGAATTGTTTCATCTTGAGTAGCTGAATTAGTAAACTTACCACTGTTTACGTCAATAACAGTAAGCGCTTCTGTTGTTTGGATAAACAAATATCCGCCTGATGGAAGATTAACCTTCATTGATAAAGCCGCTTTGATTTCTTTATGAATATCCATTGCAACCAATAGCGGTTCAGAACCTTTGTATAAAGTTACATTAATATTTTTGTTCATATGCCAGTTTTGCAAGATATTCTGAACACGTGATAGAGCAAATCCTGTATCAACTACAATTTCCTGAGTATTTTCATTACAGCATTCACGAATAACTCTATATAGCAAATCTTGGTCTCTATACAAAAGATTTGGAGGAGTCAAACTTTCAGCAGAAGTAATAATATTGTTCCATTTTTCCAAAAGAATTTCTAAATCTTCTTGAATATCAGCTTCTGTTTGACCTTCTGCTTCAGTTCTTACAATAATACCGACACCGACAGGTTTAAGAAGGTTTACTACTGATTTTAGTCTTGCTCTTTCTTTAGCGGAAGTAATTTTTTTACTTACGTTAATCCCTGCTTCGTTTGGCATTAAAACTAAAAATCTGCCTGGAAGCGAAATTTCTGTCGTTACACGAGGTCCTTTGTGTCCTACAGGTTCTTTAACAACCTGAACAATCATTTTTTGCTTAGGTTTAACCTTGTCCTGCAAAGCACCTTTACCCGGAATATCCTGAGCGTGCAAGAATCCCATTTTATCGGAACCTACGTTTACAAAAGCTGCTTCAATACTTGGTAAAATATTCTCAACCTGAGCAAGATAAACATCTCCAAGAATAATTTCACCACGGTGAACATAAAACTCAGCAACTTTTCCATTCTCCATAACCGCAGCAATATTATCGCGCTCAGCTATAACAATCTTGTTAGCGACATTTGTTTCTTTCATCTCTAAATCCTTTACTATAATTCTCTTAACTTTTCGTCAAGGAAACGGAGTCTTGTGATGTTGTATAATCTCTCTCCATCGACAAGTTCCATTAAACTATCTGCTCTGAGTGCAGGTATCTCTGAACCTTGACCGGTTTTAAGATGTATGAACAGACTATTTTCATCAAACCTATAACTTCCTATAGACTTTTTAAAATCTGTTGTTTTTTCTAAACCTTTTTTGTTTTTCTTCGTGATTAAAATCTCAGCGGAAGACAAAACTCTCTCTACATCATAACGGAATTTTTCAAAATTGTAAAGAGATTTTTCTTCTGATTTGAAATACGGCTCAATCCTGTATTCCGCCCACTGAGCCTCAATTTCTACCGCTGTACAATAACGCTCAACCGGTTTAATTGAAACAACTTCAGCACCATCAGGCAAATTTGGATTAATAATATCTTTCAACTCTGTCTCGACTAAATTATCCAGAATTTCAATATCAATAAGTTCGCCTTCACTTTCAGCAAACAAAGGAAGCGCAATTCCCATTGAAACCTTCATTGTAGGATTGTAACCAAGAGTATAAGCCATATTTAAGCCAGTTCTTGCCAAAACCTTATGGAATGTATTTTGCCAATCAAGATGAGAAAAATACTTTAGCAAACCTTTTTTAGTAATTTTCAGTCTATAACGATAAACAGGAATATTAGGATCCGGATGAACCGTTCTTGGGTCAGCCTGTTCTATTGTCACAATTTTTTGCGCTTCATCAGAAGCTGTATAAGGTTTTGCCATCACCTTATGTGTTTTTAAGTTAGGACAAACTCCGCACTGAACACATTTATTTTCACAAGTCGGCTGTAGATTAAATTCACAACCTTGTGCAAACGCCTGCTTATATTCATTTTGAAGCCATTCTTTATTAATACCCACATTGATAAAATCCCAAGGCAGTGGCTCATCAAGTGAATATTCACGTTTAGCGAGTTCTTCAAGCGAGAATCCGCACTCTTCTGCAGTCTCTTTCCAAACATTTTTATCAAAATACTCGCCCCACGCATCAAGATAACACCCTTTTTTATAAAGTGCCTCAATATACTTACAAAGACTTGCATCTCCGCGTGTCAAAGCTGCTTCAATTTGAGAAACAAATTTTTCGTGATAATTAATTTTTAAACCCTTAATATGCTTTGTTTTCTCTTTTAAGTAATTAATATGAGCAGTAACCTCATCCAAATCCATTTGAGGACACCATTGGAACGGCGTAAACGGCTTCGGAACAAAAATTGAAAGAGTACAGGTTATTTCAAATCCGTGTTTTAAACCTTTTTCACGCTTTAAGAGTTTTGCTCTGTATTTAATTTTATTCAGAAGCTCCGCCATCTCGTCCATATCTTCAATGGTTTCTGTCGGAAGTCCCGAGATAAAATAAAACTTAATCTTAGACCAGCCGTTTTCATACAAAGTCAAAGCCGCATTAACAATCTGGTCTTCTGAAATATTTTTCTTAATAACATTTCTCAATCTCTGACTGCCTGCTTCCGGCGCTAAAGTCATACCTGATTTTCGAACGGATTGAACAAGATTTGCAAGTTCAAGATTAAACCCGTCAATACGTTGACTTGGAAGAGAGACTGAAATCTTACGTTTATTAAAATCAACTGCCAATTCTTTTATTACTTCACGAATATTTGAATAGTCATTTGAAGACAAAGAAAGCAGAGAATACTCATCATAACCTGTATTATTCACCAACTCTTTTGTAATCTTAATAATATCTTCTGCTGAACGCTCTCTTACAGGCAAAGTAACGTGTCCCGGCTGACAAAAACGGCACATTCTTCCGCATCCGCGTCTTATTTCAACAATTGCACGGTCATGCACAGAGCTTGAAAACGGTATCGGATAAGAAGTTGAAGCATATTCTAATGTCAAAGGCGCAAGACGTTTTTCAACAACACCGCCTACTTGCTGAGACCAGCAGCCTTTAATTTTACATAATTCTTGAATTCTTTCCTTTCGAGGCATTCCTTTTGTTTTTTCTAAAACTTCACAAATTTCAACCATCATTTCTTCGCCGTCACCTATTGAAAAAACATCAATAAATTCAGCCATCGGCAAAGGATTAAATGTACAAGGCCCACCCGCAAACACAATCGGTTCATCTTCTGCGCGTTCATCATTTCTTACTGAAATCTTAGACATTTCAAGCATTTTTAAAACAGTGGGATAAGATAATTCGTACTGCAAAGAAAAACCAATCCCATCAAAATCGCACAAAGCTCGTTTTGATTCTACACCATAAAGAGCTTCAGGCTTGAAATCAGACTCAGGTGCATAAGCTCTATCCGCCATAAAGCGTTCAACTTTATTTACTCGGTCATAAATTATTCTCACGCCTAAATTACTAATCCCGATTTCATATTTATCAGGAAAAACAAAAGCAAATCTAACAGAAGCTTTATCAAAATCTTTATTATGTGCTAAAAATTCACCACCTACATACTGATATGGTTTTGATGCTTTATATAATGCTTCGTGCTGATCTCTAAAAAAACAGTTCATACTTTCTCCTTGCTTATTTTAATTTTACCAAAAACAAATTGTAACAATTTGTAAATATATTCTTCTCCAAATAGCAAAAATTTTTCTGCCCAAGTTTTTTAATATATATATAAAGCTCTCTCTTCTTATTTAAACGGACAGGCCTTGGTTACAATACTCAAGGTCTTTTTTTTGTGCTACGCACGTAGATAAATGGGCGGAGCACATTTCGTATAACTACCGGCTTAATTTACAACCCGTCCGTGCTCCTTTTGAACAGATTACTGATTGATTCACATTGGTTGGAATTTAGTTTTTATAACAAAATCAACTAAATATATGATGGGTGGCATGTTTACATGCGCTATAGTGTTAGAGGTAATAAGTATATTCATATACTTAGGCGGAGACGAGGTAAGGTAAATTGAAAAAATTCAAGTTTCGACTACAGGTCGTGCTTGACATGCGCGAGAACGAGCTTGAACAACGCCGTATTGAAGCGGCAAAAATTCTTACTGTTTTAAAACAACAGGAAGAAAAATTGAACAATATTATCCAATCCCAACATCTGAATACCGAAAGAATGGAAAACCTTTATACTCTTGACACTTTGGACATACAACAAATTGAAGGTCATAGAGGATACGGACTGAAGCTTACTGTAGATGAAAAGAATCAGGAACGATTGATTAAAAACACAAAAGCCATCTTAGAGAGAAAGCAAATAGAAGTAAGAGAGGCCCATAAAAAGGTTGAAGTTCTAAAAAAGCTCAAAGAAAAACAAGAGCAGGAATACTATAAAGAGTTTCAATTAGCAGAAACAAAAGAATTAGATGATATTACATCAGCAAGGTTTAACAGATGACAATTGCAGCAGCAGTAAATAACTTGAATACTTTAGAAACAATGATTTCTCCAAAAACAACTGAGACAGTTGACACTGATTTTTCTGCTGTTTTGGAAGATAAAACCTGTAAATTAGATGACTGCAAAGATGAAACTATTGACGAATCGGATACGTTAGCGGATTTTAAGGAATTTTTATCACAAGTAACAAGCGAGGCTAATGTGGAAACATCCTTAAACCTAACTTTTAATAAAGATATTACAAACGACAACCTCGACTCAGAAGAGCAATCAGACACAGAGAATGTTATTTTGTTTGCTCAAGCGCTCCAAACAGCTAATCACGAAATCACTCTGGAAATTGAACCTCAAGTTGAAACAACAGAAGCAGTTGAAATAGTTGAAACTACTGCTGACGCAGAAACTGTTGAAATCAAAACCGAAGGTGAAACTCAAGAAATTTCAATGGATGAAGATATGATGCGAGAGCTTAATATTGAATCCGTCAAAGCTGAAACAGAAACTTCGAGTGACAATTCTTCTTTACTAAATCATCAAAGCGCAGAAGAACAAGGAATAAAATTCGCGCTTAATCACGATACGAAGCCGTTTGAAGTTCATGCTGCAAGTGAAATAAAGCCATCAGCTAAGCCAACAGAAATTAATCCAAGCAAGATTATTGAACAAGTTTCAAAACATTTGGAAAATTTACAACACACATCAAAAGTTGATATCGTTCTTAATCCTGAAAGCTTAGGAAAAGTAACAATTCAGCTCGTAAAATCACCGGAAGGCTTATCTGCACAGTTTACAACAGCAACACAAGAAGCCAGAAACATTCTTATGAAAGGCTTAGACGGCTTAAAAGACACATTAACCGCACACGGAGTCGGAGTCGATAATGTTGCAGTAAAAGTCAGCGACACTCAAAAAAGCGAATACGACGCAGATTGGACAGAACAAGAAGGTTCAAAAGGCGGAAACAAAGAACAAAATCCTCAAAACAAAGAGGAAAAAGAAAAAGGATTGTTTGAAAAAACAATAGCTCAACAACAAGAAAATGGTAAAGTATAAGAAATAGACGGGAGAAGGTTATGACATCAGTAAATACACAAATTACGAATATGCAAAACCAGACTACTGCAAATAATCTTGCAGCACAAAGAAGAAATCCTAGCAGTAAAACAGATGATAAAAATATGTTTTTGAATCTAATGTTACAGCAGCTTCAGAATCAAGACCCAACCGAGCCTACCAGCAATACTGAATGGCTTTCACAATTAGCTCAATACTCTTCATTAGAACAAATGACTTCTATGAACGAAGGACTTGAAAACTGTATGAATTATATTGCAGCGTTGTATAACGACATGGGCATGAGTTCAGAAATCAATCAAACTCTATCAATGATAGGTAAAGATGTTACATTGAAGATTCCTGATGAAAAAGATAAAACAAAATACACAACAGTTAAAGGTACCGTTACAGAAGCAAACTTTGAAGACGGAACCGGCAAAATTAAAGTTGGCGATAAGTATTATTCTATCGCAAATGTTATTTCTATTAAAGAATCAGATGGTTCAATAAAAGACCCAATTATAGAAGAACATACACAAACAGCTAGCAACAAATAATAAATACCCCGACACGGGCAGGAGGAAAAAATAAATGTCACAAGCATTACACACAGCAACTACCGGTATAAACGCCGGCCAATCCCAAATCAACGTTATTGCAAACAACGTTGCAAACATTAACACAACCGCTTATAAATCTGCAAACATGGTTTTTGAAACACTTTATTCAAACAACCTTTCTTATGGAAGTGCAGCTACAAAAAACGGCGGAGGAACAAACCCTAAACAAATAGGTCTCGGGGTTAAAATAGGCGGTATTACAAGAAACTTCAAACCTGGTAACTTTGTTTCTACAGGACGTGATATGGACTGCATGATTTCAGGTACAGGTTTCTTTGTTGTACAAGATGCAAGCGGGAAACAATTCTTTACACGTGACGGTATTTTCAATGTAGACTCAGAAGGTAATTTAGTAACACAAGCCGGACTAAAAGTTGTAGGTGCAAAAAGTGCTTATTCAAATGCTGGCTCAGATAAAACTGTAAAAATCCCTAAAAACTTATATAGAGTTGTTCAAGGCGACCCTGATATTAATAACAAAACTCTTGCGGAGCTTAACAATGCAAGTATTACATCAGGTGTAGTTAAAGCAAGAGTTACTGATAATGCAGGAAATGTTCATGAAGTTGAATTAAAAGTTCCTGGCAAAGACAGTACAGTTGCTGATTTAATAGGGAGTTTTAACGCGGCTTTAAAAGATACAGACGCGACTTTCTCTGCTGATAACGGTTCAATAACATACTCCGGAAACATTGAGTTTGTTTCAGAAGGTACAACAAGTAACTTCCTTGGCGAAACAGGACTTTCTGCTAACAATAAAACATCTGAACAAATTTCACAAATTGTAAAATTGCAAGATGTTGTTAACTATAACGACCAAAATGCAATTTCATGCGCAACAACATCAATTGATGAAAACGGAATCATCGTTGCAACATACAATGACGGTTCAATCCTTACTCAATACATGGATGAAGCAGAAACTGTTCAATGGAAATATGTAACACCAGAAGGCGTTATGATTACAGGAGATGACGTAATCCGTGAAAGTACCAGCTTAAGGGAAGATGCAAACTTTGTAATTGAACTTGCAACAATGGTTAACGAAGAAGGGCTTGTATCATTAAACAATAACCTATGGGAATGGGGCCCTGATGTTGGCGATATTTTCTACGGCGTAGCCGGTGAAATGGCATTTGGTTCGATTGAACCTGGTGGATACGAAGGTTCTAATGTAGATATCGCAGCTGAACTTTCCAACATGATTATGGCTCAGCGTATGATTCAAATGAATTCGCGTGTATTCGGTACTGCTAGTTCTGTAATGGAGTCATTGGCTCAATTAGGATATTAATAAGTTAATTAAAGGCATGCCCCATTTAAAAAAAGGCATGCCCTAATCATTAAAATTCATGTCAAGTTCTTAACAAAACACATGAAGTTTACAAAACTTAATAATTTGAACATGGTCGAAATCCATGTAAATCATGGGTTTCAGCATGTTTAGCAAAATCAGAAAAGTTGTTACAAACAGACACTTGTACAGCTCATGAAGATTGGTATATAATACAATAGAGGTCGAGGGGAATGTCTCACATTAGCGAGAACAATCACAAAACAAATGAGGAATTTATTCCTCCATGCCAATGGGGCGAAGATGTTTTAGTTGAAGAATCAATCGTTAGAGCCAATCTAATCGAAATCGGAAATAAAATCGCACCTTTAAAACCAAGAATAGTAGGAGTCACGAAGTATTTCGGGTTAAATGCCATCATCAAAGGTTATGAAGCAGGACTCAGAGATTTCGCAGAATCACGAGCACTGGAAGCTATTGAAAAAATCAAATCACTTCCACAAGAAATTCGAGAAAACTCAAAGTTCCACTTTATAGGACACCTTCAGACGAACAAGGCTGAAAAAGTAGTTGAATATTTTGATTATATTCATTCAGTAGATTCGTTAAAACTGGCAAAAGCCATCTCCAAAGCAGCCTGTCTGATTAATAAGAGAGAGAAAGTTTTATTACAGGTCAACAATGCACAAGAGGAGCAAAAATTCGGATATACAAAAGAACAACTCAAAGCAGATTTATCTGAGATATTGAATCTAAATGGATTAGAAGTCATCGGTTTAATGAATATGGCACCGTTTGGAGCATCAGATAATGAATTAAGAGATTTATTCAGTGACTTGAGAGAGTTTAGAAATGAGCTTGAAGATGAGTTCAAAATAAAGCTTCCCGAACTATCCATGGGAATGAGCAATGATTACGAAATCGCTGTTCAAGAAGGAGCAACAATAATCAGAATTGGAAGAAAGTTATTTAATTAATAAAATATGGAGGAAAGATGGCACTATCAGACGGCTTAAAAAATTTTGTAAACATTATCACTAAAGGATTCAGCGACGGCAACGAAGACGACGCTTTTGATTTTGATAATGGCATGGACGATTACAGCAGTGATGTTGACGGAACTTTAGCATTAGATACAATGTATGGAACAAGAGTTAAGCCAAGCCTGCCTGAACGTTCTTTTGAAAGAGAATCTAAAGTAGTAAGCCATCCTAATAACTATAAATCAAGCGAAGTAACAGTAATTGAACCTCGTTCATTCAGTGAAGCTGCTCAAATCGTTAAAAAATTAATCGACAAAAGAACTGTTATTCTTCACCTTGATTTGTTAGATAAAGAACAATCTCAAAGAACAATCGATTTTGTTTGCGGTGCAGCTCATGCTCTTAGCGGAACAGCTCAAAAAATCAGTGATATGGTATTCATTTTCACTCCAAGCAATGTTTCTCTTTCTGTTGAAAATGGCGCTGTTCAAAGCAAATTTGCTGAATCTCTTTGGAACAAACCTCTATAGGAAATAACAACCAAAAATTTTGGGAGAAGATAAATTTTAATTTAATATATTGATTTGTGATAGTTGGATTTTCAGGATGCATTTATGCATCCTTTCTTTTTATACAAAAAAAGGTCGGAAAACTTCGTTTTCCGACCTTTTTTGAATTTATACAAATCTACTATTGAGCAGCACCACTCATAACAACAGCAGCACCAAATAGAATACCGCAAACTATACCTAAAACAAAACTTGCTATAAATAGTCCTAAGCCCCAAGCAGCCCAAGTCTTTTGAACGCTGTGGAATTGCTCAACACTT
>CAMTNN010000032.1 GCA_947073895.1 uncultured cyanobacterium | reverse complement strand
TATCTCTTGGGCTTGGATTTTCAGCCGGGGTAATGATTTTTGTATCATTTACTGAAATTTTAACTTCTGCGGGCGATTTATTAAAATCATATTTCCCGAATAACTATCAATGGATTGTATTTGCAGGGTTTATTGCAGGAACTATTATTTCTAAATTGATTGATATATTTTTACCAGATCACGTTGAAGAAGGTGATTTTGCGAATTCAGAGAAACATTTAAACAGTCATTCTCATATTAAAAGGGCAGGTGTGTTGACTGCAATTGCTATTGCGGTTCATAATTTCCCGGAAGGACTTGGTACTTTTCTTGTTTCTTCACAGGATTTGACGTTGGGTATTACCGTTGCATTTGCAATTGCATTGCATAATATTCCAGAAGGGATTGCTGTTGCACTTCCGATTTATCACGCTACCGGTAAAAAACGTTTGGCAATCTGGTATTCTTTCTGGACGGGTATGACTGAACCGATTGGTGCGGTTATTGGTTTGGGACTATTATCTTGGTTTTTACCGCAAATGTTTGTTGGATTCTTGATGGCTGTTGTTGTCGGGATTATGATTTATATTGCATTTGATACACTGCTTCCGCTTTCTCATGAATACGGTGACTGGCATTATGCTATAGCGGGTGTTATGTCGGGAATTATTGTTATTTGGGCAAGCTTATTATTATTGGGATAGGTGTTTAAAAATATATTTATTGATGGGGCCAAATTTTTTGAATCCGTTGAACTTATAAAAACTTTCTGCTGAGGTAGTTGACTGTACTTCAATATCGGAGTTTGGAAACAAGGTTTTAATTGAATCCAAAATAGCTGTTCCGACTCCTCTGTATTTAGCATTTGAGGAGTGCATATTATTCTGTGGATCTGCTTGTAGGTATTTAAGTTTAATTCCATGTTCTCCTGTTACAATTTCTGCTAAACCTAAAATTTTTTCTGCGATTGGGTTGTCTAAATCTCTTTTTTGAAGCGTTAAAGCATAGTACTGAGCGTTTTTGTAATCTAGACCAAAGATTCTGCCTTCAAAGTCACTAAGTATTACTGAAGCAAAAGTTTCTCTGTCACCCCACTCGTAGTTTACGCTTCTAAGAGCATTTCTGTCCGCTTTTGAACTCGAACTTAGTTCTACGAATGAAGCAGTTACTGATTTGGGTGTGGTTCGCATACTGCAGCGATTTATTGAAACGGGGTTTATAAATTTTGCTTTAAAAGTGATGTTGTTATTCATAATATTATTAAAACTGTTGAATTTATTTTTTGCTACTCTTCTTCATGATATAATTTAGTCAAACAAGAAGAAAGGAAGTTTTTTATGACAAACTTATCACCATTACAAATCGAAAGATTGAAATACCAGCCAAAATTACCATCTTCTTTGGCATCTGGTATCAATCACCTTGTTTCTCAAGAAGGTTCAGCAACTGAAGCTGTAGCTAACAAAGAAGAAATCAAGGAATTATTCAAAAATACTTACGGAAAACCAACTGTTACTTTTTCAACTTCAACAGAAGCTAAACATTCTGAACAAAGAAACGTTGGTGTAATCCTTTCAGGTGGACAAGCTCCTGGCGGTCACAACGTTATTGCAGGTCTTTATGATGCTTTGAAACAAGCTAACCCTTCTAACAAACTTTATGGTTTCTTAGGTGGTCCAAGCGGTATTATTGAAGGCAAATATGTAGAATTCAATGATGAATTCATTAATGACTACAGAAATACAGGCGGTTTCGATATTATCGGTTCAGGCAGAACTAAATTGGAAACAGAAGAACAATTCAAATCATCATTAGAAGTTTGCAGAAAACTTGATTTGTCTGCTGTTGTAATTATTGGCGGTGACGATTCTAACACTAACGCAGCACTTCTTGCTGAATGGTTTGTTGCTAATAATGCAGGTATTCAAGTTATCGGGTGTCCTAAAACTATTGACGGGGACTTGAAAAATGAACAAATCGAAATTTCTTTCGGTTTTGATACAGCTACTAAGACTTATGGAGAATTAATCGGTAACATTGAAAGAGATGCTAACTCAGCTAAAAAATACTGGCACTTCGTTAAAATCATGGGTAGAAGCGCTTCTCACGTAGCTCTTGAAGCAGCTCTTCAAACTCAGCCAAACATTACTTTGATTTCAGAAGAAGTTGAACAAAAGAAAATGTCACTTTCTTCAATCATTGATTATATTACAGACATCGTTGTAAGACGTTCTGAAAACGGCAAAAACTTCGGTATTGCAGTTATTCCGGAAGGTTTAATTGAATTTGTTCCTGAACTTAAATCAATGATTGCTAACTTGAACGATATTATGCCAACTTTGGAAAAAGATTCTAAGTATTCAAACGGTACTGATTCTGAAAAAATCGCTATTATTGAAAACACACTTTCAAGCGAAAATTCTTCAGTATTCAAATCTTTACCGGCATTGATTAAATCTCAATTGTTGATGGATAGAGACCCTCACGGTAACGTTCAGGTTTCTAAAATCGAAACAGAAAAACTTTTAATCTCTATGGTTGAAGAAAAATTAGCAAGCTTGAAGAAAGAAGGAAAATTCAACGGTAAATTCTCAACACAATCACACTTCTTCGGTTACGAAGGACGTTGTGCATTCCCTTCTAACTTTGATGCTGACTACTGTTACTCACTTGGTTTCAACGCATTTGCTTTGATTAACTTCGGTTTAACAGGTTACTTATCATCAGTAAGAAACTTAACAGAACCTGCTTGTGATTGGGTTGCTGGTGGTGTTCCTCTTACAATGATGATGAATATGGAAAGACGTCATGGTGAAATGAAACCTGTTATTAAAAAGGCTTTGGTTGAACTTGACGGTCCTGTATTCAAGAAACTTGAAGCTAATAGAGAAGACTGGGCGATGAACGACAGATACTTATTCCCTGGTGCTATTCAGTACTTCGGACCATCATCTGTTTGTGATATTACAACAGTTACTCTAGCTCTTGAAAGCGAAGCTAAATTGGCTAAAGTTTAGTATATAACTAAAAAAGTCGAGGTCTCACTGAGACCTCGACTTTTTTTTATTCCTTAATTGAACACTCGCAACACAATTGGCAAGCGCCAAATGTACCACCTGATGCTTTGAGGTTCTTTCTGAAACAACAATATTTCGGGTCGTTAAATAATTCTTTTATTGGTTTATCTTTAACATTCCCGATTTTCATTGATAAACAAGGATAAACAAAGCCCTCCGGATTTATCATCATATTGTTATACGGATAAGTGCAAGGCTTATAAATCTCGTTTACAGCCTTATCTTCCGGTGTTTAGAAAAAGCTTTCTATTCCTGCAAGAGGATTGTCCAAGTACTCAAATTTAGGTGAAAATCTCAATTTAACTTTTGAGTTTTTAGAAAGACTTTCAATTTCCTTATAAACCTCTTTAAAATGTTCAATATCAAAATATTGTTTTATAGGGTAATTTTGATTGAATTCAGGGATAAAACTTTCTTGTAAAACAGAATTCTGTTTCCAATTATTATTTCTCAAAAACGAAATCGAAAGAAAATCAAAGCCCATTTCATCACAGTATTTATATAGTTTTACTAAATCATCAAGATTATTTTCTAAAACGATTGTTTTTATATCCACCATTTGTTTAGGGTTTTGAGTCTTTAAGTTTTCCAAATTAGAAGTAATCTTTTCAAAAATTCCCTCTTTACCTCTGTTTTTGTCGTGGTTTTCTCCATAACCGTCTAATGACACGGAGAGTAACAGAAGCTTATACTTAATAAACGCTTTAATAATTTCATCATTCATCAAAATTCCATTTGAAACCACATGAACCTTGTTCCAAACTTGGTGGGATGTATATTCCAAAATCTCAATAAAATCTTTTCTAATCAACGGTTCCCCGCCGACAAGAGTAACAATCGAGTAAAAAGGAATCTGGTCAACTACCTTTTTCCATTCTTCTGTTGTTAGTTCCTGCTTATTGCGTTCATTTCCAACATAACAATAAGGACACTGCAAATTACAGCGATAAGTCAGTTCAAAGAAGTAGCGAAACGGTATCTTCGCTCTTCCATATTTATCGTTGTATGAAAGCGATGTATAAAAATTCCGTGCTAAGTCAAAAAGATTAGAATAATTCATGATTTAATTGTATCAAAAAAAACCTCCCAGAGAAAAGGGAGGAAAATTTGAGCGATGAGGATTCTTTATTATATTAAACGTGAATCCTCATTGTTTCATTAAACTTTATGCTAATTGAATGCTTAATACTATTTGCTAATAATTGCTATCCCTGAGCTTGTTCCAATTCTTGTTGCACCGGCTTCTATCATTTTTTGAGCAGTTTCTTTATCACGAACTCCGCCTGATGCCTTTACTCCTAAACCAGCTTCTTTAACAGTTTCATACATAAGTTTAACATCTTCTGCCTTTGCTCCGACTCCGTTTTTAACAAATCCTGTTGAAGTCTTAACAAAGTCAGCTCCGCCTTTTATACATAATTCGCAGGCATGTTTGATTTGCTCTGGTGTTAGCAAATCTGTTTCAAGGATTACTTTGAGATTTTTGCCTTGGCAAGCACCTTTGATTGATGAAATTTCGTTTATAATATATTCATCTTCTCCGTCTTTGAGTTTGCCGGCATTCAATACCATGTCTATTTCATCAGCACCGTTTTTAACAGCATCAATTGTTTCTAAAACTTTTGCTTCGGTTGTTGTTTGACCTAAAGGGAAGCCGATAACTGTAACAACTTTTATATCAGAACCATGCAAATAATCACTTGCATATTTTACATAAACAGGATTAACGCATACTCCTAAGAAATTATATTCTTTTGCTTCATCTAAAAACTTGGTAATTTCAGCTTTTGTTGCATCTTGTTTAAGAAGAGTGTGTTCTATGTATTTATTCATAATGTGCTCCTAAAAAATATTAATGAAAAAATTCCGACTGCCAAACAGTAATATCCAAAAACTGATAGCGAGAATTTTGATACAAACTTAAGAAAATATTTTATACAAAGATATCCTGAAATTCCTGAAACGATTGTTCCAACAATAATTGCAGTCCAATTATAAGTGACCACTTCTTTAACATCAATTGTTATTAAAGGATACAGCATTGATGCTCCGAGTATTATCGGAATCGAAAGCAAAAACGAATATCTTGCAGCTTCTGCTCTTTCAATTCCGCTCAATAATCCTGTTGCGATTGTAAGACCAGAACGAGAGAATCCTGGAAGTGCGGCAAGACCTTGAGCTATCGCAATAAAAATTGAGTTTTTAAGGTTTATTTTATTATTTACTTTTGAAAAGCGTTCACTGAATAACAGTAATGAGCCTGTAAAAATTAGTAAAATTCCAACAATTGCAGGCTTAAACACAAGAAAACTTGCAACATCTTTTAAAGGATAAGCAACAGCTACCGAAATAAAAGTCCCGATTATGATATAGATACCTGTCTTAAAGTTTTTGTCGTCTTTATTTCCTGATTTCAATGCTTTTATAATTTCCCAAATCTCTTTTCTAAAGAAAATCAAAACAGCAATCAAAGTTCCTAAATGAAGCATAATATCAAGAAAAATTTCCTGATTAGATTCTTGAACAATTTCAATCCCTTTAAAAACCTTGTAGAAATTCGAAGTAAGCACTAAATGAGCAGAACTCGAAATTGGCAAAAATTCACTCAAACCTTGAACTAATCCCATTATTATTGATTGAATTAAGTCCATTATTAAGCCTCGTAATATGAAGCACATGAAGTAGGAGTTTCCCAAACGGAAATTTTACTTATGATACTGATTTTTTCTTTTAATTTGTTATAAATAAACTGTGAAATCATTTCACTTGACGGGCTTTCACCTTCAAAATAAGGAAGTTCGTTTAAATCCTTATGGTCTAATAAATCAAGCACTGCTTTCATTTCTTTTTTAAGCACTTTATAATCAACAAGAATATTACTTTTGTCTAAAGAATTTCCCTGAACAAAAGCCTCTACCAACCAGTTATGACCATGCTGGTTCTCGCATTCACCTTCATAGTTTAAAAGATGATGTGCTCCTGCAAAATACATCTGTGCTTTTAATTCAAACATTTCTCTTCCCCTTTTCTTTAAGCCTGTAGTTGTATTTCCAACCGAATATATTTACCCCACTAGCAGCAAACTTCTGCCAGTCTGCACATTATTTTATCTGTTATTACTTTAATATACTCTTTATCAACCATTCCGTTAATTATACAGTCGGCTATTTGATAAGTCGGACGAATATATTGTTGTGCGGTTTCGTTTACATTTTTGAACTGCAAATCAGCGGCTTCCCCTGTTTTACCACGTGATACAGCGCGTTTATACCAGCGCTCTTTTATAACTGCAAGCGGTGTAAATACATAAACTTTTACATCCATAATGTCACGAACTTCTTCGTTTAAAACATATAATCCTTCCGTAAGAATAACTTTTGCCGGTTTTTTGAGCTCTCCGTCAGGTTTTGATTCACATGTGACGAAATCATAGTTAGGTGAAACAATAGATTCACCGTTTTTCAATGAAGAAAGGTGTTCCTTCATCAGCTTAAGATTAATAACTTCCGGAGTATCGAAGCTGAAACCTGTTTTAAACAAAGCATCATAGCTTCCAGCTTCTTGTAATTCTTTTGAAGTATCTTTATAATAGTCATCCTGGCGGATAACTGTGTAAATACCTTCTTTTTTGTCACGTACAACTGCTTCGATAGTGTTATCAACAAATACAGTTTTACCTGATGCGCTCTCGCCTGTTATACCAATCAAGAAAGTTTTTTTCTTTTCTTGAACAACTTTTCTTGCAATATTTAGGATGAAGTCATCGGCAACTTTTAGAAACAACGGTTGTTCCTGCTTTTTATCTTCTTCCAAAATCTCTTTTAATGTATCAACGATGGTAGTAATAAGCTCCATATCGAGTCTGCTTGAATAAAAATTGTAATTTGTTAATTCAAAAGTTTCCATCATATTTTCATCCTTAATTCATCATAAATATTGTATAGTAAATTACAATAAAATGCTCGTATTTTGGATAGAATTGTAAAAAAAGTTTACTATTTATTAAAACCGATAGCAGGTCGTTGATTTGAGCTGTTATTGAAACTATTTATTACTTTAATAAAATCTTCAGTGTTGATTGTTAAATAGTCTTTCATCATTGGTGAGTAAGCGTTTCTTGCCATGCTTTCATATATTCCTGTTCTTTCAAGAGCATGAGAAAATGCTTCTTTGACTGTAAGAGCAATATCAGCACCAGTCATTTTCTTAGAAAACATTTTGTTCGCAATGTATTCTAAATCTACATCTTCATCAATCGGTTTTCCATTAGTATGGATTTCAAGAATTTGTCTTGTACCTTTTAAATCAGGTGCTTTGACTTCCAAAAGAGTAGAAAATCTTCCTGAACGAGTGAAGGCTGTATCAAGGTCTTCTTTTCTATTAGTAGAACCTATGATAAAAACATTGTCTCCGCGTTTTTCCAAATCGCTCATTAAAGATAAAAACTGTGCTAATAGCTTGTCTCCGTATTTATCTTCACCTCGTTTTTTGCCGAGAGCATCAATTTCGTCAAAATAAATAATGCTTGGTTGTGCGTCGACAGCTTTTTCAAACAACTCACGGCAATTCTTTTCTGATTCACCCACATATTTATCAGCTAAATCAGTTGCGCAAAGTTCAAACATAGATGCTCCTGATTCTGCGGCAAGAGTTTTTGCAAGCAATGTTTTTCCGGTTCCAGGTTGTCCATATAGTATTGCTCCGCGGCTTACCATAAATCCTTCAAAAACATCAGGATACTTTAATGGGAATAATACATTCTTTTTTAGAGCCTCAATTACTTCATCTTGACCACCTACAGCATCAAAGGTTAAACCTTTAGATTTAGATTTCGGTTTAATCATTTCTTCAATAAATGCTTTAACATTTCGGTTGTGTTTTAATGTAGATTCTCGCAATTCTTTTGTGTAATCTAAAGTTTGTAAAAATATTGATTTGTTTTTATTTAAGAGAGAGTCTTCTTCGCTCTCTTTAATCTCAAAGCAACCATGTGGAGTGCAGAAGCTATCTCCAGGGGTAATATCAATAGAATCACCTGATGCTATATAATCAAGCGCTGAACCTATTATTGGCTTATCTGAAATGTTTACCATTGTTATATTGTTCCCGTTTCTTGCAAACAACAGATTGGTTTCCCAGTTAGGAACTGTTAAAATGTTTAATTTTTGAATAGGAATAGGTAATTGAAGATATTCCATTAACTTCGGAAGTTCTTTGTTATTCTCTACAACTAATAATACATTACCAACTCGTGGACCTTTGACTAACTCGTTTAATCCAATAGCAAGTTTATCTTCAAATGGTGCGTTTTTAACAATTGTTGCTATTTTTGATGGTCGGCCTTTGAAAACCATTGCTCTGCCATAATTATCAGGCATTGCTGTCGTAATTTTATTTTCTTGAGGTGCAGTTGTTGTTTTATTTTTCTTTGCTGCATAATTCGGCTTGCTGTAAGCTAATTGAATGGGATTAATTCTCAACGATACGTTCCTTATAAATCTTAATATAAATATCATACTGTGAGCTATTTGGTGATTACAATATCCTCTTCATAAATGTTTACAAGCTTTATATGGTATGCTAAAATGCAAAATGAGGAGAGAAGGTTTTATGAAAAAAATATTTCTATTATTTGCGTGTTTCTTTATGCTTCCATCTTTTGCACTAGAAGAACCTCAATCCCTTACAACTCCTCAAAATATTTCTTTTGAAACCTGCACAAAAATGTTTGCGGTTAATAAAGAAAAACTGTTTTATCTAACCCTCGGTGCTGTTTCTGCAAATAAGTTTGCTGTAGAAGAAATCCAAACAGCAAACGGATATATTATTTTTACAGCTGCAAATAACAAATATCTTGCAACTGTTGCAAGCATTGATCCTCTTAATTCAATATTAAAAATTACACCTTGTAATGATATTTATTATTTTCAACCGGGGATTGTGCTTAATATGTTTAAATATGTAGATGTTAATTTGAATAAAGAAATAAAAGGATAATTTTGTGAAAAAACTTATAATCTTTTCTTTAATAGTGATATCTGTCTTAGGTTTAACCGCCTGTTCAATAAGACAAGATAATACTCCTAAAGAGGTGACTTTTCAGACTCTTCAAATGGGCGACTATGCAGATTATATCTATAAAATTATTCGCAGTTATGAAAAAGAACATCCAAATACTCAAATTAAATGGATAGATGTTCCCTTTTCAGAAGGTGAAAAACGAACCCTTGCAGCTGTTATGACAGATAATCCGCCTGATTTAATTAATCTAAATCCGGATTTTTCAGCTATTCTTGCTCAAAAGGGAACTCTCTGGAAAATTGATGAAACAAAATTGTCCGATTTTAATCCGGAAATAGTTGAGGCTTTAAAATATAATAATGAAGTTTACTCAATTCCCTGGTATGCAACCAGCGCAATTACTATTTATAACAAAGATTTATTCCAAAAATCAGGACTTTTAAGGCTCCCTAAAACATACAAGGAGCTGGCTTCTGTTTCTGAAAAAATTAAAACAAACACCGGTGTTTATTCTTATCTTCCAACGATTACAGAAAACGATACTATGGTAAAGATTTTAAATAAGTACGGTATTTCAGAATTAGAGGATTTAAACTCTCCTGAAAGTGTAAAAGTTTTTGAAATGTTTAAAGTTCTTTATCAAAAAGATTTAATACCGCCTGAAACAATTACTTTTACTCATCGAGAAGCGCTTGAACAATATATGGCAGGCAAAATCGTATTTTATCAGGGCGGGGCAAATTTCTTGAATATGATTAAAGAAAACGCCCCAAGTGTTTATGAAAATACGGATGTTTTAGAACAAATTAAAGGGCCCGTAGGGCAGAATGATTTTTCTGTTATGAATTTTGTTATTCCGCTCCGTGCAAAACACAAAAAAGAAGCACTGGATTTCTGCTTGTATTTAACTAATGCCGAAAATCAGCTTGAACTTGCCAAGATGACAAATATTATTGCAACAAACTCCAATGCATTGAGTGATAAATTTTATAACGATGAATCAGATTTAACCTCAAAAGCGCGTTCAATTAGTGCTAGACAAATTAATAAAATCACTCCTCAGGTCAAACAACACGATAATCAAAAAGAAATCAACCTTTTAATTAATACAACTGTTCAATCTGTGCTTTTGAATAAAGGTTCGATTGAACAGTTGCTAGATAATTTAGTTAAGAAATTGAATTAGTCTAAATCGTAGTTTAACATTGAAATAACTTCAACTCCGGTTGCTTCGATTTTTTCTTTGCCTTTTAGCGGGTCAAGCTCAATAACGAATGCAGCAGCAGCAACTTCTGCACCTGCTTTTTTAATAAGATTACAAGCTGCAACAGCAGTTCCGCCTGTCGCTAACAAGTCATCAATTACAACAACTCTGTCGCCTGCTTTTACAGCATCTGCATGCATTTCGATTGTATCTGTGCCGTATTCTAAAGAGTAAGTTTCTTTAATTGTGTCAGCAGGAAGCTTGTTTGGCTTTCTAATTGTGATAAAACCTGCATTTAATTTACAAGCAAGTGGAGCTCCGAAGATGAACCCTCTTGATTCAATACCTGCAATATAATCGATTTTTTCATCTTTAAATTTTTCATATAAAAAATCAATACACAGATTAAAAGCTTTTGGGTCTTTTACAATTGTTGTAACATCTAAAAACAAAATACCCGGTTTCGGAAAATCCGGAACTTCTCTTACTGTGCTTCTAACATATTCAAAATCTTTAGTTTCTAACATACTATTTATACCTCTACTAATTCTTGCTTTTGTTGTTCTTCTAGAACTAAACCGTGAGCGGTTTTACCCCAGTTCATATCTTTTTTACAGAATAAAATTTTTCCGCAAATAAATAATTCCATAGGGAACCAGATTATTAAAAAATAAACTGTAGTTTCAAATGCCTGCTTAATAGCACTCAATCTTGGAACGGCGTCAAATCTTCTTAAGCTGTATCTGATAGTAAGAATAAAGCCAA
Organism: uncultured cyanobacterium; assembly: GCA_947073895.1. GTDB lineage: Bacteria > Cyanobacteriota > Vampirovibrionia > Gastranaerophilales > Gastranaerophilaceae > CAG-196. The sequence continues at coordinate 765 of CAMTNN010000032.1, read as the reverse complement.
TACCAACAGCTGCTGATACGATAAGTGATGACCATAAAACGTTGTGGAAATCGGTTCTATCAATCGCGAATTTTGCAATTCTTGATACTAATTCCATGATAAACCAAAGCGGCATTATGAATTGAGTTATGTAAATTCCCATATCCAGCCTTGCGCGAAGTGACATTTTTTTAGAGCGCAATGCCTCTCCCGAGTATTCCAAATAACGACGAATTGTGCCTTCTAACCAGCGTCTTCTTTGTCTGAACAGCGGGAATAAATAAATAATGCCTTCTTCATAAACACAAGCTTCAGGACAGAATCTAACGTCCCATCCTTTGATATGTAATCTTGTAGACATATCTAAATCGTCAGTGATTGTGTAATTATTCCAACCGCCGATATCAACCAGCGCTTCTCTTTTTATTAATTCACCATTGCCACGAAGTTCAACAGCACCTTTAACAGCATCACGACCTACTTGAAGCTGTGAGTCCATTGTGTATTCATTGTTTTGGCACTTGGTTAAGAAGTTATAATCTTTGTTTCTGATAATTTTTCTTGCTTGAACAGCACCAACATCAGCCGGTTCAAGATTAGGGATTAATTTGTTAAGAAAATCAGGTTCTACTGTCGCATCTGCATCAAATACCAAAATTGCTTCACCTTTGGCAATTTCAAGAGCATCATTTAAAACTGCTGATTTACCCGGAAATGCGTCTTTTTCTCTAACCAAAGCAACTACTTTTTCGTGTTTTGCTTCAAGTTCTCTGATAACATTTGCAG
>CAMTNN010000031.1 GCA_947073895.1 uncultured cyanobacterium | reverse complement strand
TTTTAGTAATATCATGCAGTAACGCAGCCAAGAGCATTACTTTTTTATCTGATTTATTAAGTCTTTTGAAATTAGGTTGTTGAGCAATTTTTTGCATTACTTTTAAAGAATGTTTAAACACGTCATAACTATGAGTGTCATGCTGTGTTTTTCCAATCTGAGATCTTATTTCAGGTAAAACATCAACAATATCATTTAACAATGATTCTATAGAAGCATTATTACATATTATTCTATTTTGTTCTGAGAATTTTATTACATCATGCCGTAAAGCTTCAATCACAGATTTTGTTTCAGGATTCATTATTTGACTCAGCTTTTTACCGTTATTCAAATTAACAGGATAGCCTGCAATGGTGTAACCCGTACTATTTACCTTACTCTCATGAAGTTCAAATCCAAAATAATCATAAACCTTTTGCCTTTCTGCTGGGTTTAGCCCACTTACCTTATCTAATACTGCTTCTATAAACTGCTCTCGAGAGTATTCTTGTGTAATATCAAGAGCTACAAAATCGCTATCGGATAATTTAGCAAGATTTTCAGCTAATGTATTAACAGAATGGTTAAATGAATTTGTTTTATTCTTATCTAATATATTAGTTTCAATACCCATTGAGCGTACAATCGCAGGAAGCAAAGAACAATAAGACACCCTATCTGTTGGAATCATTGGAAATAGTTCTTTCATCAAGGGACTAATATAAAATAAACCTTCATTACATGCGACTAAGGAGCGTAAAAGCTCCTTTTTCCCTGCAACCGGAATTTCATTGATATTTTGCTTGTAAAGCATATCCACCATCCGGCAAGCTATTGCCAAATCAGAGTTACTAAGCTTGGATGCAGTATCATTTCCAACACCTTTAACAAACTTTTTCAGCATTTGAACGTCAACTCTGCCGTAGTTTTCAATCAAGAACGGAATTTTGCTAATATCAAGCTCCATTCTTTCGTAATCTGTGCATAGTTTATCTGCATAAACAGCTAGTTCTTCCGAATTAGTTTGCTTAATAATCTGACAAATTAAATCTACAGGAAACTTTTTCTCTTCAAACAGTTTTTCTGATAATGGAATATTTACAGGCAAAACACATTTAAAATATTGATATGCCTGATCTTCCGGAAGTTTATATTCAAACAACAATTTTTCTGCAATTGCACTATTTCTCGAATTCGACGAAGCTAAAAAAAGTCGAATAAGTTCTTTATCAAATGATGAAATATCTAAAATTTTATCCGCCAGTGAAAGGTTTCCGTTGTACAAATTATTTAAGATTTCAATATAATCTTGCGGAGATAAATCTTTTCGGGAAAGAAGTTTTTCTACGACATGCACATTATCTTTCTTTGTATAGTACATAATATTCCCGATATGTTTATTATCAAAATCAGGAGCGTCATAAAGTTTTTTTGCAAAATATACAGTATCTTTATCAACATGATTTAAAACCAATGAAATGTGCGAACGCGGAAAATCTTTATCCTCAAAAAGGATTCTTGCTAATTTAATATTTTCAGTGTTTACCGAACGCAATCCATCCCAGCAAGTACTAACATTCAGATTCAAATCTTGACGTCTTTTTATGATATCAAGCATAAAATCTTTTGTTTCCGGCTTAAAATTTTTCACTATTTGTCCAGCAGCACCTTTGGAGTTGTTATTTGTTCTATAATACGCACCAATTTCATCTAAAGACAATGCATTTTGCTTAATCATATTTCCAAGCATATATGCAAAATCCATTGAATCCGTACATAAAATTTTAAAAAGACATTTATCATCAATATTTTTCAAATCTTCCGGAAGATGCTTGCAAATATCATGAAGCATAATATCTAATTTCTCTTGCAATTGTTTTGCTGTAAAATCTTCCTCCATAAATAAGAAATAGGAAGAACAAGACGCTGCAACACCGTAATCGCATAAAGTTTTATATATTTCAACGCATTCAGGATTCTTAGAAAGACAAAGCCAGTTAAGGTCACTTGCCTTTAACACTTCTTCCGGTAGAAGTTTCTTGGCAGTTTGAAGACGTTCTAATAGGACTTTGAAATCTAAATTTTTACCCCAATTACGATAAGAAGTAATGTATTCTGCAAAGCTATGTTTCCCTCCACTGTCTTCTTGAGGCAATGAGGCAACTTCATATATAAACTTTGTGGCACTTTCGTAATCGTTATCCTTAATTACATAGTTCTCAGGTTCATTAACATTCGGCCAAACTCCAACCTCATCAAACGCCGTCAATAATTTACGTACGCCTTTAAAATCAGTAACATTTTCCCTTTTAAGTGTCATTATAAAATTAGCAGGATTCAAAAGCGCATCAGGTAAGAACTCCAGTTTTAAACCCGCTATAAAATTATAAAACTCAGTATATAACTCAAGATTTTCTTCTAAACCACTATAAGCCATGAGATTATGAATCTGGAACTCGAATTTTTTCTTACACTCGATAGAACAACTATCCATAAACTGTTTTGCAGGTTTTAAATTTTTTTGCATTAAGATTGATTCCAATTGATTAATCGGAATAGGATTTCCCCAGGAAAAATTCAACTCCGCTTTTTCACATTTATCCGACAGTTCTTTTAATTTCGGAGCAAAATCAACAACATCTTCATCATAACGGACTTGTATTCCTAAATTTTTAGCCCGTTTTACCTGTTTTTCAAAAAAGTTTAAAAAATCGTCCGTAACATTAGAAGGGTTCTCCATATTTGCACAGTCATAAAAAGAAAAAACCTCTTCTCCAAGAATTTTATCAATCTTACCTTGCGCGGCAATCCTATCAGGTGTAAATAAATCAAGCTCGTCATCATCAACAAAATCTCTCAACATTTGAAAAGAATATTTAAAACTTCCTCCGGCCAAATAAAATATATCTGATGCAATAGCCAGCTGCCGGTTAAAAGTTTCTTTACTTTCCGAATTTGCTTGAGCAAGCTCATTTAAAATCTCAAGAGGATTATCAATTTCTGTACAAAAATACTTCTTAATAAACTTAATATTATAATCATTAAAATATTTTGCACTATCAATTTGATTATATAAAATAATATCTTCTATCGATTCAACTACTTCAGGAGCAGACATATTATTAATATTGGATTCATCATCATCTTTTGTGTATTTAGAAATCACATTTAAAGCATTTACAATCAAATTTAAATCATTAGTTTGAGATCTAAGCTTTGAAATCTCAACATCAGATAATCCAAAATTTTTCAATATAGAATCTGCTTCTTCATCGCTTATGTTTTCTATTATAAAAATATCTTCTAAACTATTTATTTTCTCCGGCAAAACAGGCTCACTAAGCTCAGGCTGCGGCAAAGAAACTTTCATTCCAGCAATTCCGACGGCTGCAGCTGCAGCACTTGCGAGCTTCAAAGTCTTATCTGATATACTCTGTGCAACACTTTTAGGCAAATCTCTTTTAAAAATAGGAGATTCTGCTTCAAGACAATTACCCAAAGTACGTTTTACATTATTTAAATTTACCACGCTTAGAATTCCAATCTTTACCCTTATATATATAATAAAGCAAATTCCTTTGCAAAAATTGCTTAATAAAAAATAAAAGGCTGACAATAAATCAGCCTTGGATTAAAAATTAGTGTAGAAGTTTTAATGAACGTAGGAAAATCTTATCTTACATCTTAGATTATGCAACCATTCCCATTAGAGAATCCATTACAAAATCCATAACCATTGGCGCATTTTCTTCGCCGAATTCTTCTTGAACAATTCCGTAAATCATTTCGAATTGTTCCATATAGCCTGCAACTCTATCTTGAGTTTCAGCATCAACACCAGCAGGAGCTGTTACATTCTTTTGCGGTGCTACAAAAATATTATTTGATTCAAGAAAAGCCATAACTTTAGATGGATCAACCTGAGTTTCTTCATAATTAATAGTAGGAGCTTGTGCAGCAGCATTTTGAGTTGCATCTTCCTCTTTTCTATGAGGTACATATCCGCCAACACCGTAATTGTTACCGCCAAATATTCTTCCGATTCCGTCTGTCATATCCGTTACTCCTTTTTTCTTTTTTCCTTTGTGTCATGTATAACGGCATATTTTTTGAAAACTTTAGGATTTTTGAGCGTATTGTTACAATTCGTTACATTAAATTTTCACGGCTATTGAAATTAATTTTTCAGTAAGTTATTATATTTAACAGGTCGAAGTATAAGATATTCAAGTTTGGAATCTTGAAGGAAAGAAGGTCAAAATGAAAAAAGAAATTCATCCTGATTATAAGAAAACAGTTATCAAATGTGTTTGCGGTAACGAAATCGAAACAGGTTCTGTTGTAGACAATATCACAGTTGAAATTTGTTCAAACTGTCACCCGTTCTACACAGGTCAACAAAAAATCCTTGACTCAGAAGGTAGAGTTGAAAGATTTAAAAAACGTTACGGAACAAAATAGAATTAAAAAAAGAAGGTTTGAAATATCAAACCTTCTTTTTTTATAAAAACATGTTATAATAATAAATGTAATTATCCCAATAAATAAAGGAGAGTCTGGATGAAGAAAAGAGCTTTCACACTGACAGAAGTTCTTATTACGCTTGGAATTGTTGGCGTACTTGCTGCAGTTATGACACCAATGGTTAGCAAATTCAAGCCTGATACAATAAAAGCTTCATATTTAAACACTTATGATGCATTAAGTACATCGATTTCGACAATCTTAAGCAATGATAAAGCATATCCGATAGAAAATGTTCCACCGGATTTTAACTATGTGGAATATCCTCTTGCAAACCTTGAACCAATAGTTGGGACAGGAACTAATGCCAGACCTGATGTAATAGGAGGTACTCCTAAGTTCTGTTATGTCTTATCAAAGACACTCAGCATACTTGAAAGTGATGCCGATGTTAGAACAAGCTGTCGTAATGGAACAGCGCCTTCGTTTACAGCAAAAAATGGAGCAGAGTTTACTGTCAGAACAGAAGGTAATGATACTGGAGCTAACCGAAATTTTGAAGCAACAATTCGTGTTGACATAAACGGTGAAGGCAGAGGAGCCAATTGTATATTTGATAGAGCACGCTGTCCGGATCCTGATATATTTGAATTTAAAGTGTGGGCTGATGGAGAATTTCTTCCTGCAGACTGGATGGGAATTAGATATCTTGAAACCCGTACAAATTTAAAATATAAAAAAGTTTCAGATGACTCCGGCGATCTTGATAGAATTATTCAAGAGAGATTAGACGCTGTTGATGATGCAAGCGATGAGCTAAAGGAATTTACTCTTCCGCGTTCTGCAAATTGGCAAGAAAATGAAGAATAAAAAAAAAGAGCCTGTGAGTAGGCTCTTTTTTTTTATTGACAAATCTCAGTGTCTCAATATAAAATCAAGTTATGGCAATAGTATACTTATCATTAGGTTCAAATATCGGCGACAGAGTCGGTTTCATACAGCAAGCTACCAGTTTGCTCAGTTCTAATGAGAATATTAACATCGTATCTACATCATCATTTTATGAATCAGAACCATGGCAAATGGATTCCGATAACTGGTTTGTAAATGCAGTTATACAAATTTCAACAACTCTCATGCCGGAAACGCTTCTTGCCGAATGTCAGAAAATAGAAACATTTTTAGGCAGGAAACGTCAGGAAGGAAATCCTAATTACACAGATAGAACAATTGATATTGATATAATTTGTTATGACAACAATGTTATTAACACCCCAAACCTAACAATTCCACACAAGTATTTCCACAAACGCGCATTTGTTCTTGTACCAATGCTTGAAATTGCAGAAGATTTTGTACATCCTGTTTTTGGAAAAACAGTAGAAGAGCTTTTTGAAGATATTGAAACCCCTGAAATGGTTTGTCTATATGGTACAAGAATCTAGGGTAGCTATAGTCGGCGCAGGTGCTGCCGGATGTTTGTGCGCATATTTTTTATTAAAAGCAGGAATAGATGTTACTATTTTTGATAAAGGCTCGCCATTAAGAACATTATTGCCCACTGGCGGCGGACGCTGTAATCTGGCACATGCCGAATATGACTTCAAGGAATTAGCTAAAAACTACCCGCGCGGAGAAAAATTCTTATTATCAGCTTTTTTAAAATTTTCTACATGGGATACACTTGCTTTGTTTGAGGAAATGGGGATAAAAACTTATACTCAGGATGACAGAAGGATTTTCCCGGAAAGTAACAGCGCAAAAGAGGTTAGAGAAGTTATCCTTAAAAATATCCGCAAAGCTAAAATTATAAAAGAAGAAATTTTTAGTGCCGAAGAACTGTTTAAAGAATTTACCCATGTAGTTATCGCAACAGGCGGACATGCCGGATATGAATTAGTTAAAGATTTCGGAATAAATATTATTGAACCGAAACCTTCTCTTGTAGGATTGAATACAAAAGAGAATTTCAAAGACTTAAGCGGAACTGCTTGTAAGAATGTGATAATCAACGGGTTGCAAGGGGATATATTATTTACTCATTTTGGTCTTTCGGGCCCTTTGATTTACAAAATTTCATCAATAAAAGCTTTTGATAAGTTTCCTTATGATTTGGAAATTGATTTAGCCCCAAATTTGAATGAACTTCAATCACTCTTTAACACTAACCCTCATAAAGAAATTAAGAATATTCTAAAAGAATATTTACCGCAAAAAATAGTAAATTTGGTTTTAGATGGCTTTAAAGAAACCGGTAAAGCACATACAATAAACGGAAAACTTCGTGATTTAATACTAGATAGGATTCACCATCTCAAAGTAACAATAACAAGCACTAATCGCGGCGAAGAAACCGTAACTGCCGGCGGCTTAGATTTAGATGAAATTAACCCAAAAACAATGGAAGTAAAGAAAGTCCGTGGACTTTATTGCATTGGAGAAGTGCTAAACATCGACGGATTCTGCGGAGGATTTAATTTGCAAAACGCATGGACAACAGCATTTATTGCTTCAGAAGGCATAAAAAAAACGAGTTAAATAAATTCATTTAACTCGTTTTTTATAAATTACAATTATTTATGATTTACAGATGAACCATTACGATTTAATTTTCCATCATATAATTTATATTCGCAAGCTGTATGTTTCCAATTAGATTCTCCAGTTCTGCCTAAGTCAATTCTATCTACAGAATATGTATCGCCCTCAATTTGTTTAACTTGATGTTTGAAATCAAGCTTACCATAATCTTGACAGTCGATTGTGTATTCAAGTTTACCGTTGACTTCTTTTATATCATCAATTTTACCTGCGATCCATTTATCAAGACCAGCCTTTACATTATTTGCACAAGCAACAGCCATATTAGTTTTATCAGCAATTGCTTTTAATTTTTGTAAATTTTCTACAGATATTGGAGTTGGTAATGACCAGCCTTTAGCAGGTCCATTTTTACCTTCATAGTTAATTACTCTGATTTTTAAATTTCTTAGAGTGGTTAAGTCTTCTGGAGACAAGCCATCAATACCGAATTCATTACCAGCTGTCAATGATTCGTCATTAGGTACGTTTCCAGCTTTCAAATCATCTAAATGCTGCTTAAACTTACGTAATCTTCCTATATCTTCAGCATCTTGAATTTCATCAAATTTGTTACCATTATTTTCATATTCTTTAATTTTAGCATCAACTTCATTTATTAATGCATCAATATCAGCAGGCTTTCTATTTGGATCTTTTACAAGATTATAAAGTCTTTCTTCTAATCTATTTATAGGAGCATAGTCTGCATTTTCTTTAGCTACTGTAATAGTTTGTGTAGTTGCAGCAGATGTTGTTGCAGCAGATGTTGTTGAAGGGGCTGAAGATGCCTTTGAAGCAGCAGGAGTACCGCCAAAGCCCCAGTTACCGAAACCGCCAAAAGAAGGGAATCCGCCGAACATATTACCCATGCCACCAAATAGATTTCCGCATAAGCCACCTAATAAGTTACCGAAGCCCATTCCAATACCAAGGCCTAAACCGCCCCAGAATCCACCACGGTTACCGCTACAGCAGTTATATGTATTATTGCTATTGTAATTAAAAATTAGAGTATCGCCACCCATTGCACGGTTATAGCGTTTGAAAGAACTGTCGCCGTAGAAACAATGACATCCATAATTTGATCTTACATAGCCCATAATTTATACCTCATCTATTTACATCTTATGTATATATAAAGTATTTAAAAATTATGCGATTTCACACATGTATTTATTTGTTACAAAAGTTTACATTTACAACTTTAGTTATAGATTCATATCAAAATCCATTTTTATTCGCAATCTAAAACTCTGTATTCAAAAGCCATTCAAGCAGTTTCTCATTCAAATGGAGGATTCTATAACTAAAGTTGTAAAGTCAAAATTTTTTATTCCGTAATACATGAGGAAAGGTAAATAATTACAAATTTGAAAGGACAATTATTATGGGGTCAACTTCAACAATTACAATTAACACGAATTTGTCATCCCTAACTGCACAAAAATACCTTAGAGACGCAACAAAAGGCATGAATAGTGCAATGGAAAAGTTATCTACCGGCTTCAAGATTAACTCAGCAAAAGATGACGCAGCAGGTTACGCAGTGTATACCGGCATGGAAGCCAAAATTAATGGTTATGATATCATTGAAACAAATGCTCAAATGGGTTTGGATATGTTAACAACCCAAGAAGGTATTCTTGATATCATCAACCAGTACCTACAAAGAATTAGAGACTTGACTATGCAAGCAGCTAACGGTACCTACGGTTCAGCATCATTGGATGCAATCAGAACCGAAGTTGTTCAGAGAATGGACGAAATCAACCGTTTATGCGAAATCACAGACTTCAACGATTCATATCTGTTAGATGGTTCTCGTACAGAAGATATCAACTTGCAAGTAGGTCTATACTCAAACAAAAGATGTGTAATCACTCTTGATTCATTCTTGTTTGCAAGTGCTAAATCTACCGTTATCATGGGATTCTCATCTACTACTAAGGGTGGTTACCTTGATTTAACATCAAGCACGGATTCGGACAAGTACTACTACAGAGCTAGAGAACTTAATGCCGACGGTTCACCTGTGTACGAAGCAGACGGTAAAACTATTAAATACAAAGAAGGTTCTTACCAATCAGCACTTGCTGCAGCACTTGCAGAAAACGGTGTAATTGAAGCTGCTGACGGTGAAGCAAACATAATTAAAACAAAAGATACTACAGATCCTAAAACAATCAGCATTGAAGACATGTGCGCAGCAATCTACAGAAACGACAGTTCTGCCCGCGCATTCATCGACAACGTTGACTACGCGATTGACAACGTATCACTAAGATGTACTAAAATCGGTGCTTATATGAACAGACTCGACTCTGCAATCGAAGCTACTGATGTTCAAAGAGAAAACTTAACAGAAGCTGTATCTACAATTAAAGATGCTGATGCTGCAACTGAATCTTCTAACTACATCAAGTACCAAATATTGCAACAAGCAACTGCTTCTCTGTTAGCAACTGCTAACCAGCAGCCGCAAATCGCATTGAACTTGTTATAGGAATAACACCATAACATATGCGCCCTAAAACGAGGGCTTAGTCAAAATACAAAAAAAATAATAATAGATGTCCTTTCAAAGATGTCCGGTATCTTGTGATGCCGGGCATTTTTTTTTACAACAAGGGTCGGACGACAATCGCGCCATTACAAGTATAGAATTGGAATTACAAGTCGTCCTCGGCTGACTCTGCTACCGGTGGGTTCGAGTTGGTTGGGTTTTATTTTAAAGTCTTTACATATTCTATAATATCATTTGACTCATACATCTGTATATTTCTATCTTTATCAACCATAAACGGAACCTGTCTTTTTCCGCCTAATTGGATTAAAGCATCTTCAGAAGCCTTATCCTTTATATCAATTTTATTATACTTAAGCCCGTTTTCATCCATATAAGACATTACTTTTTTACAGTAAGGACAAGTTTCTAAAATAAATAAATCAATCATTATACACTCCTTTTTAAACCTAATATATTTTAAATTGTTAAGTAATTTTTCGGTATTGAACGCTGTGGTAATATTTTTGTGTTAGTATAAAAACATAAGAGGGAATAAATATGTTATTCGAATTTTTACACTCCAAAATACATAGAGCAACTATTACCGACTCAAATTTGAATTATGTCGGCTCAATTACAATTGACGAAGAATTTCTTGAAAAAGCAAACATCAGAGAATGGGAAAAGGTTGAAATCCTTGATATTAATAACGGTGAAAGATTTCAAACTTATGCTCTAAAAGGTGAACGCGGTTCAAAATGTTTCTGCGTTAACGGTGCTGCAGCAAGAAAAGTTCAAGCAGGTGATAAGATTATTATCGTCACATACGCTCAAATGAATGAGGAAGAAATCAAAGCCCACAAACCAACAATTGTTCAGGTTGGTGAAGGAAACGAAATTATAAGCTATGGCAAATAATCCTTATAAACCCAAAAAGAACAAAAAGAAGTTTACCATTGATACTAAAAATATGGGCGTCAATATTGATAAGAATGAATATTATGAAATTATTCTTTCTAATTCAGCACACCCTGAAAAGTCAAATCCTAAGGCAGGATTCTAATTCCGCTGTTAGTACCATAGTTATTATTCATTACTTGATATCCGCGCACACCAAACGGGAATGATGAATACTGCATTATATTAGAATTTGTATATTGCGGAGAAAAACCTGTTGTATAACTTGGCATAAAATCCTGAGTAAGAATAGAAGGTGTTACTCCGGTAGCTTGTCCCGCAATATAATTTCCTAATGCATTTTTGAATGTATTTTTATAGCCGTTATATTTAGGCCTTGAAAGAATCGCATTTTCGACCTGACGATATCTTGTATCCAAATCACCTACCTGAGTTGCACCGAAAGCAAGGTTTTCAAGACGCTCAAGTCTCTGCATAGCATTTTCACGTCCATAGTTTCTATTTAAAGCATACTTTTCAAGAGCATTCAATCCGTTTGCATATTGATAAGGATTTGGCGGCGGATAATATCCTCTATGATAAGGATTATAATAATACGGTCTTGTTGTAGTAACCGTTTTTGCCGCAAACACAGGCATAATATTAACCATTAATAAAAAACAAACGAATAATCTTAGCATAATAAATCTCCTATATAAATATATAGAGAACTCAAATTTTTATTATTCAACTATCGGGTTATTTATTAAGGTAAGTTTCAAAACTCTTATCTTCAACTTTGTAGCCGCAGCCTTCATGGAGTTTACCCGGATAACCTATTTTGGAAGCAGGGTATTTTTTACACATTTTTAAACGTTTATCATACACAGAACAAAGTCCTTCTTCTGTTACGTATTTACAAGCAAATATCAAATTCCCGTCTTCATCTTTACCCCGAATATAAAATCTTTTATAAGCAGGAAACAAAAACTGCATTATTTTAAAATCCGTAGTAGTATAAGTATCAAAACTATACATGTATCTGCAACACTTGCCGCATTTTAAACAATGGCCCGTTATATTATACTCCATTTTTTCAGGGACAAAATATGATAAAAATTCATTCTTTAAAGTCGTCAAAAAACTTAACATATTACGATAAAACACCCTTTACAAATATTTATTTGGTAAAATATAACTACATGTTAACATAAAGAGGGATATATGAGAAAACAATATACAATACCGAAATCAAGGAAAAAAGGTTCATCAGGACGTGTGACTTTTGAAGCTCCTATTGCAAAATTTATTGCTGCTATATTCGTTCTTATACTGGGAGTTATTTTAGCGGGCATGATTGCATTAAAACTTTATTTAATATCACTTCCACCTATTAAAAATTTAAACACTTTAAAACCAAATATTGTAACAACATTCTGTGCAAGCGACGGAGAAATTATTAAAACATTTGCAGCATATACTTTCTCTAATGTTGAATTAAAAGAAGTTCCAAAAGAACTTGTTCAAGCACTTA
>CAMTNN010000030.1 GCA_947073895.1 uncultured cyanobacterium | reverse complement strand
GATGGTGAAAACCTAACAATAACAATAAAAAACACTCTCAAACCAATGTTCAAGAGTGTGTTTTTTCAAAATGGTGGAGGATAGGAGATTCGAACTCCTGACCCCCTGCGTGCAAAGCAGGTGCTCTACCAGCTGAGCTAATCCCCCAGTTATGGGATAACCTTTGAGCTTTTGTCTCTCAGCTACATTTATTATAATACATGCTAATTTTTTTTTGTAAAGGGGTATTTTTAAAGTTTTTTTAACATTTCTTCAAGACAAATTTTTACATGCGCATAATTCAATCCACCTTGCAGATATGCAACGTAAGGTGCGCGCATCGGACCATCTGCAGAAAGCTCAATAGTTGACCCCTCAATGAATGTTCCTCCTGCCATAATTACCTGATCCTCATACCCTGGAATATACTCCGGAATCGGCGTCACATAACCGTTAACAGGCGAAAGTGATTGAATCGTTCTACAAAACTCTTCTAAATGCTCCGGCTTTCCAAAAATTATGTTTTGAATAATATCTGTTCTCTTTTCATCATATCTAGGTGCAGAATTAAACCCTATGTCTTCAAAAACTTTTGCTGCCAAAATCGCACCCTTAACAGCCTCTGACACAATCGAAGGTGCCATAAACAAACCTTGGAACATCAACCTATGCTGATTAAACATGGCTCCGCCCTCTGAACCAATACCCGGAGCAGTAAGACGATTTGCTGCACGCTCTACATAAAGCTCTTTACCTGCAATATAACCGCCTGCTTCTACAATACCACCACCAGGATTCTTAATCAAAGAACCTGCAATTAAATCCGCACCAACCTCAAGAGGTTCTCTATCTTCTACAAATTCTCCATAACAATTATCAACAAAACAAATACAATCAGGATTTTTTGATTTAACTATTTTACAAATACGCTCAATTACATCGATTGTTAATGATTTTCTGGTCGAATACCCTTTTGAACGCTGAATCAAAACCATTGTAACAGTTTCATCAATCATTTTTTCTAAAGAATCAAAGTCAATTTCATCATCCTTAAGCGGAACTTCATCATACAAAACACCGTTCCCCATTAAAGATGCCCGTTTTGTCTCTTCATCCCCTGCAGTCCCAATTACCTCCTGCATTGTATCATAAGGTGCACCAGCTACAGAAATTAATTTATCTCCGTAACGCAAATTTCCAAACAAGGCACATGCTAATGTATGTGTTCCTGATGCAAAATGTATTCTGACAAGTGCTTTTTCTGCTTTAAATACTTGGGCAAAAGTCTTATCTAAAACTTCTCTGCCTAAATCGTCATGCCCGTAACCTGAAACTGTATAAAAATGTTCAGGCGCAACTTTATTATCAAAAAAAGCCTTTAAAACTTTTCTCTGGTTGTTATCTCTAATCTCATCCACTGCCTCAAATTGTGCAGCTAAAAATTTTTCCGCGTTCTTAATATTGTATTCCATAATACTGGAATTATATCACAAACTTAAGATAATAATTCTGTTAAAAGGGTAGCATTTTCTTCTGCTTTAACATTGTTAGCAATTTTATTGCGCTTAATATAAACACGCAAAGCTTCACGAATCAATTCACTACGTGTTCTTTGTTCTGAAGTCGCAATACTGTCTACTCTGTTTAAAAAATCGTTAGACATTGAAATCAATACTCTTGCCATATTCCCTCCAATCAACCTTTATTATATCATATAAAAAGTTTATTTCAATAGTATATACGGCGTTTTATTATCTTTGCGTTATAATATAAGCATGCTAGAAAATAAAAACATATTAATAGGGATTACAGGCGGTATCGCAGCTTATAAAATTTGCTCACTCATTAGGCTTTTTAAAAAATCAAAGGCAAATGTTAGAGTGGTAGTAACCCCTAATGCACTAAATTTTGTAACAAAGCTTACCCTTCAAACTTTGAGTGGGAACGAAGTGTATGTAGACAACTTTGAAATAGACGAATACAAACCTGAACACATTTCCCTATCTGAATCTGACATTTTTGTAATTGCTCCAGCAAGCGCTAATACGATTTCAAAAATCGCAAACGGAATCTGTGACAACCTACTCTTATCAACAGCTTGCGCGTTTTCAAAACCAATTTTACTTGCACCTGCTATGAACACAAGTATGTGGAACAACCCTTTTGTTCAAGAAAATATAACTAAACTCAAAAACCACGGATACTATATTCTTAACCCAGAATCAGGATTCTTAGCATGCGGTACAAACGGAACAGGAAGAATGGTTGAGGTTGAAGATATCTTTGAAGAAACATCCAAAATTCTTTCTCAAAACCAAATTCTAAAAGGTAAAAAGATTCTAATCACAGCTGGCGGAACAAAAGAAAAAATCGACCCTGTAAGATATATTTCTAACTACTCATCAGGTAAAATGGGAATTGCTTTAGCCGATTGTGCATCTGAAATGGGTGCTGATGTTACTTTAATTTCAACCTTTGGGGTAAATAAATCATATAAAAATTTGGTAACCGAATCCGCTCAAGAAATGGAAAAAGCTGTAAAAACAGAACTTGATAAACAAGATTGCGTAATTATGGCAGCCGCTGTTGCTGATTACCGAGTTGCAAACTACTCAGAACAAAAAATGAAAAAGACATCGGATGATAAAATCAGCTTAGAATTAGTAAAAAACCCTGATATTTTAAAAAGTCTTGCCGGTTCAAAAGCTAAAATTGTGGGATTTTGTGCCGAGAGCGAAAACTTGCTTGAAAACGCTAAAACAAAAATTCAAAACAAAGGCTGTGATTATCTTGTAGCCAACGATATTTCAAGAAAAGATATCGGATTTTCAAGTGACTTAAACGAAGTTTACATACTTGATAAAAGTTTAAATATCTGCCATATTGAAAAAGATACCAAACAAAATATTGCGCGTAAGATTTTGGAGAAAATCTTTGAATAAATACGAAATTGTAAAAAAAATTGAAGACTTTGCACCGCTTGAAACACAAGAAAAATGGGATGCAAGCGGTTGGATTGTAGATTTGGAAGATTCTGAAATAAACAAAGTCATGTTTGCTTTAACTGTAACTAAAAATGTTGTAGAGCAAGCAATTGAACAACAATGCAATATGATAATTTCACACCATCCTTTGTTTTTCGTTCCCCTGGAATACAGAAAAATTAATATGTATTGTGCCCACACTAATTTAGATAAAGCGCATGGCGGAACAACGGATATTCTTTTAGAAAAATTCGGATTTAATGGCAAAGAATTTGGAGATTTTGTTCGAATTGTTGAATTAGAACAACCAATAGAAATTGAAAAGCTTGTAAACAAATTGAAACCACTAAAATACGTCAACAATCACGATATAAAAACCGTGCAACGCATCGGCTTTTGTGCCGGCTCAGGAAGCGAGTTCATTGAATCAACACCTTGTGACGCGTTTGTTACAGGAGATTTAAAATTCCATACAGCAATTGACGCTACCAAAGTTGTATTTGATATCGGACATTTTGAAAGCGAAATCGGAGCTGCAGAACTTTTAAAAAAGATTTCGGAAGTCGGTGAAAAAGGAGTTTTAGCGAATGAAAAAAGTCCTTTTATTTAGCATTCTATTTTTTATAGCACTTTGCGCAATGGCTTATGAAACAATTATTATTAAATACCCCGATGGAGAAAATTGGGTTAAAGCTTATTATAAAAAAAAGGGAAATGAGGCAATTTTACAATATGTTCCAAAAGGACAATCAAGCAATAACTGGAGACGTACAATTATTGTTCACTCTTATAATGATTCAACATATCCTGTAAATGTTTTTATGAACAATAATCTTGCAATGATGAAAAAAACTAATCCGACAGGGAATTACAAAACTCTCCGAAGCACGTGGAATGATTCAATTGCCGGAAGATGTACGCAGGATTACAAAAATATTGAAGGCCAATGCGAGTTTTTTAGAGTAACACATGCACATAATGCGATAGTGAGCGTGCATTATATCAACAAAAATAAAGACGAATTTATGTCAAATTACAATGAATGGTATAATATAATAAAACGCGCAAAGTTTCTAAACAGTTACTATCGAAACGAAAGAACGCTAAATAAATCAGAATATTTTGAACTATAGTTAAGAGAGAGAGAATTTTATGATAACAGATGATCAATTTAATTATGAAGAATTTGCTCAAAAACTAGTAGACCAGATTCCGAGTCTTATTCCTCAAGATATTTCGGAAAAACATGTTAAATATATCATTGACACAGCGCATAATTTTATCATTTTAGCCGGTGAATCATTGGTAAACGATGATACTATAAAACTCACATCAGAAGACGCTGCATACATATGTCAAATTCTTGCAGAATGGACATTTCATAAGAGTGTTGATTTAGCACGCTCTGATATCCCTAATGAGTATTGGGATACTATTTTACAAAAAATAGCTTTTACTATTTTTGAAATAACTAAGCATTGTTATAAAAACAAGATTAAACACGAAGAATTACTTGATACTGTCGAACGTCATGTCATAAAAACCTATAATGCTGCAATAGACGAATTATTAGAAGAGAATAAAATAAAAAAGAAAACTGCCAAAAACGCAAAAAAACAAAGCAATATTGACAAAATGGCGGAAGAAAGAAAAGAAGAAGAAGAGGAGGAGGAGGAGGAAGAAGATTCTGATTATGTAGAAACTGATACTTCTCAAAAACCAAAAAGAAACTTTAAATATATATTTTGTTTTCTTTGCGTTATTACTTTAATTAAACTGGCAGTCAAATGTCCGGAAGTTTTAAATAATATAGTACCTTTAAAAATAACAATTATTATAGCATTAATAGCATTAGTTCTATTCATAATACTTGAAAGATTTTGCAGCATTATAAATCCACATATTGAACAAGCAAACAATAAAATGCTCCAAAATTTAGTCGCCCCTGAAAAAATGTATGATAGAATGGGAATCGATGAATTGTCCATACAATTTGCCTCAAATCTTGTTCAAATTGCAGACCAAGAATTTTTGGCAAAACTAGTCGAATTAAGACAAACATTAACAGACGAATTAGGATATATTATCCCCAAAATTCGACTTCAGGATAATCCGAGTTTGTATGAAAATGAATATCAACTCTTTGTTCGAAACAATCTTGTTGCTTGTGGATATATATATCCTGAAAAATATATGGTCACCGCTGATAAACTGGAAGAACATTACCAGTGTAACACCTCCTTAGATTATATTATAGGCATTAGCCCTATTAATAAAGCAACAGTGTATTGGCTATCACAGCAAGAAGCAGAAAAACTGCCGGAAAATACTTTGGCCATAGAGGCAACAGATGTTATAATAAATCATCTGAGAAACTACGTAATAAAAAATGTCAACGAAATTTTTTCAGTTAATGATGTTGTTAATTACTTAAATCTTGCAAAATCAAGTTATAATGATGATTTTATTGACAACTATATTTTAAACAAAATTTCTATCTTTGATATTAAAACTATTCTTACAAGACTTATAAGAGAAGAAGTTTCAATCAAAGACTATAAATTCATACTTGAAAGTCTTGCAAAAAATGTGCAGCATACACAAGACCCGATTATTTTGACAGAAAAATTAAGAAAAGATTTAAAATATACAATTACATCAACTCTTTATGATGAATACTATAGAATTTGCGGAGTTGAAATATCACCGGAAATCACACAAATACTAAAAGAAAATAGTGAATTAAGTGAGGAGCAAAGCCAATACCTTATTGAAACTATTGCAAATGTATATATGGAACAAAAACCTGTTATTTTTGCAGATGAGAAAATTAGATATGTACTATATGAATTATTAGTAGAAACATTTCCAGAAATAAAAGTAGTTTCTAAATCAGAAATTGCACCAAATACATTATTAGAAATAAAGAAAATGGATACTGAAGAATAATAAAAGGGGGCGCTTTTAGCGCCCCCTCTATTGTTTAATTATTTTTCAGATGATTCTGTAAATGCTTTTAACAAATTATAAGAAGCGTCCCAACCGCTTGCACCTGTTGCTTTGTATTGAGCAATATTTTTTGCTCTCAATGCTTTTGCTTTTTCTTGTTCTTTATTAAACTTTTCTAACTTTTTCTTATTAGAGTTTCTTTCTTTTACTATAGGGTCTGCATAAGTCAAAAATGCTTTGTATTCTTTACATCCATAACCTGCTTTAACTTTTGATGGATAATTATAAGTTAAATAGTCATAAATATTCATTGCTCTTTCAGAGTTACAAGGTTTTCCAAGAGCGATTTCCATTGTAGTTCCAGGCATTTTAGTTAGAACAACAATGCTTGCAAGCGGGTTATAATTTGCTTGAATCATCAAGTCTGCGCCTGTAATATCAGCATCCTTATTATCACTCATAGAAGCTTTGTTTGCTGCATAATCACTATTTGCAACACTTGTAATAAGGTTACCTTCTGAGAATGTATTGTTAATAGCAGATTTAGCAAAATCTCTCATCTTTGATTTTGTAGCACGACCGTTAATAATATAAGCTAATTCACGAGCAATTACTGCAGCAACTTCATTGTCGTTACCTGTATAAGTCAAATCTGTGCTTGAAATTTGAATAGTATTTGTAATTGTAGCATCATTATTATCTGCAGCCCCATTAACTACTTTAAACTTAGTATCTTCAGGCAAACCGTTTTTCTTTAATAATTGAGCACCTACGGTATTTACTCTGTCTGCTGCAGTCCATGTTGCAGAAAATGCAGGCATAGAGAGCAAACCAAGTGCAAATAATAAAATTAATAATTTTTTCATAGTTTCCTCCTATCTAAACTCTTTTGTCGATATTTTGTCCGATTTGTGATTTTACAAAATTGTTATAGTAATAATAGAATACCCCGACTGCCGAACAGGTAATAAAATAAAAGTTAGCCAGAGTCAGCAGAAAATGCATAACCGTATTTCCGATAAACAATGCAGAAAGTATTGATATTACACTATATACAACAAATATTAATATAAAAATTCCTAAACTTGTAAAAAATTTACTGCTGAATAAATCTTTTAATCCGATAAAGAATGCTACAAACGGATTTTTGTTCTTGAAAAACATTGCAGGAATATATAAAATTTCCAAGAAATATGTAAATGCCATAGAAAGCAATAGAAGCAAGTTCCACGCATTTATCTGCATTAATTGTTTTTTAGTAAGTGTTGTGAAAAATGTCTTCAAACTTTCAGGAGTTTGAACAGCTGCATTGAGCGCATCTATAGAAATATTCGGATTTCCGATTAATTTTACACCAATAATTGAAGCGCCCATAAGAATTATAAAAGACACAACCATTACGTTAAATAACAATCCTAAAGATGGTAAGAAATATTCTCCGACTCCCGGAGTGAACTCTTTTATCAAAAAATTCGTCTCATCACGTTCCGGGTCAAGAATAATAGCCTTAACCATATTGAACCAACCCGCAATAAAAGCTGCTGTCATAAGAACAAAAAGAGCTAATCCGATAATAAGATTAATAACCGCACCTCTTGCTGTTACTGCAAGATAAATTGTTGACAACAATGAAAACAAAATTAACGGTGTAGCTAAAACAATATATTTATTAGTTAGTTCAAAAACTTTATTCATATTTATATCCTATATTTTATAATCGACGCTTCCACAATATCATCAGAAATCTTTGAAGCAAGATTCCTGAAACTGTTTGTGATATTAGAATTTGCATTAACTTCGCTTACTGTTAAACCCTTGTTAATACTTTCCATAATTGAAAAATAGTTATTCGGTATTTTCCAATAAATTTTTTCAGATAAAGCAGTCTCAATATCATCTGAACTTATTTCATCATTTTCCATAAAACGATTAATTACAATTTTAACTTTATCATTCGGATAATGTCTTGATTTGAAGAGATTCAAACATCTTTGAGCATTTCTGATTGCAGGAATATTCACAATAGTTGTAAACAAAATCAAATCTGAACAATCGAGAATCTTCAAAGAGTTCGGGTCAATATTTGAAGACATATCTACAACAATATACGGAAAACTCTTTTTTAATACCTTGAACAAACTCTCAATCTGCTGCGGTGTAATACTTTCTGACTGTTCGATATAATTTGGGTCAGACAAAACATATAGTCTTGAATCTTTGTATTTTTCAAACGCATTCAGAAGTGTACCTTCTTTTTTGTTAATAAGATTTTTTATAACATAAGCGACATCAAAACTCGGAGTCAGGTTTAAAAATGTTGAAATATCTCCCAATTGTAGATTTAAGTCAACTAATGCGACTTTATCATGAGTAGCTTTGGCTAACTCTGCTGCAAGATTTGTAGCAATAGTTGTTTTACCGATACCGCCCTTATTGGAATAAACAGTTATGATTTTTGATGCAGAAACTTCTCGCTCAGATTCCGGCTTAGAAAACATCTCAACAACATGTTTTAAATCATTTTTGAGTACAGGTTTAGGCAAGAACTCTCTTGCACCCATTCTCATTGCTTTAACTATTGTATCTGTAGAATAATCAGTAGAAGTTACAGCGATTTTATCTGTCAGGAGTCTTAAATTCTCAATTTGTTTTATTAAAGACTCGTCAGATATATCAACAAATACAATTGGAGGCATTTCCAATGATTTGACAAAAGTTATACCTGCTGAATAGTCAGAAAACTCCTTCACATCATCTTCATATCCTAATTCCTCAAGATAAGATTTTATAACCTCTCTTGAGTTCTCATTAGAATCCAAAACAATTATTGTCATAAGCACCTCTCGTATTTAATATACCTTAAATATTAACGCAGTACAATGCGCAATTGTTTATAATATAATTATTAATGGAGGGGTTATTATGAAAAAAATTATTTATACTGTTTTAGGATTTTTATTTACCTGCTTATTCGCAAATGCAGCAACAGTAAATGTTTTTGACGAATCATATACATTACAGGAAGTACAAAAAAACGGATCAAATTATATAAACTACTATGCAAAATCTACTGAAACACCGGAAAACTGGACAAGTAGAACAACCGTTATTTCACTCCCTAAAGAAGATAGTGAATTTGATTATATTAATGATTACATAAACCGCCTTTCAGGAAATCGTCAATTTAAACTAATCGGATTCTACCCTGAACTTAATATGTTTTCATACGGAATTATTTATAACAAATCAGGGAATGGTTATATTGAATATAATGTTGTAAAATGCCAGTCTACAAAACAAAAAGGAATTCGTGTTATTCATTTCTCAAAGAAATACGAATATAAAGGACAAGACGAATTTGCCACTGCTGCCGATATATGTTTCAACAATAACCTAAAATTTATAGAGAATATTTCAAAAACAAAAATCCCTGAAATTAAAAAGAGAAAATAATATTTTTTATACTATAATTAGATTATGTTGGATTATTTAAAAAACAAATTTGATGTAATCGTAGTTGGAGCAGGACATGCCGGATGTGAAGCTGCTATTAGCGCTGCGCGTTTGGGTTGTAATGTTTTGTTATGCACACTGGATGTTAATAATATTGCACTCCAGCCCTGCAATCCGGCTATCGGAGGCCCTGCAAAGTCAACTCTTGTGCGCGAAATTGACGCACTTGGAGGAGTTATGGGCGAAGTTGCCGACGCAACTTATATTCAAATGAAAACCCTTAATTCTTCGAAAGGTCCTGCTGTTAGAGCACTCAGAGCACAATCCGACAAACGGGAATACACGCAATATATGCGTAATATTATTGAAAGCACCCCTAATATTTGGATTAAGCAATGTTGTATAACAGAACTTCGAACCAAAGAAGGCAAAATCACAGGTGCAATGGATGAATACGGAATTGAATACCAGTGTAATGCAATAATCCTTACAACCGGAACTTCACTTGAAGGGAAAATGTATGTCGGACTTCAAGCATATTCAGGCGGAAGACTGGGTGAACGCGCCGCAATCGGATTATCGGAATGGCTAAGAAATAACGGTATCCGCACAAAGAAATTAAAAACAGGAACTCCTGCCCGTGTTGATAAAAGAACAATTGATTATTCTAAAATGACAGTTCAACCGGGAGATGACAAGTTGAGTTTTTACTCATTCAAACCTAATCGTCCGATTAGACCGCAAGTTCCTTGTTATTTAACCAGAACCAACGAAGATACGCATAAAATTATTCGTGAAAACCTTGATAAATCACCAATGTATCAAGGACTCATTCAGGGTATTGGTCCTCGTTATTGCCCTTCAATCGAAGATAAAATCGTAAGATTTGCTTCTAATCCTTCACATCATATTTTTATTGAACCTGAGGGATTAAATACTTATGAAGTTTATATCCAAGGTTTTTCGACAAGCCTTCCTGCCTGCGTTCAGGTAGAAATGCTCCG
This sequence comes from uncultured cyanobacterium, assembly GCA_947073895.1. Taxonomy (GTDB): domain Bacteria; phylum Cyanobacteriota; class Vampirovibrionia; order Gastranaerophilales; family Gastranaerophilaceae; genus CAG-196. The sequence goes on along the minus strand of CAMTNN010000030.1, from coordinate 1,627 downwards.
CTCACTACCGGGATTGGAAAACGCTCATATTATCAAGCCTGCTTACGCAGTTGAATATGATTCGGTTCCTGCACTTCAAACTACACATTCTTTAATGTCAAAAGATATTAAAGGCTTATTCTTTGCAGGTCAAATCAACGGCACAAGCGGTTATGAAGAAGCAGCAGCACAAGGTTTAATTGCAGGGATAAATTCGGTTAAGTATTTGAATTCTTCCGATATGCTTGAACTTTCAAGAAGTTCATCTTATATCGGAACACTAATTGATGATTTAGTTACAAAAGATATTCAAGAACCATATAGAATGCTTACTTCTCGTTCTGAATACAGACTTCTTTTAAGACAGGATAACGCGGATTCAAGACTAACTTCAATCGGTCACGATGTCGGATTAATTGACGATACTCAGTATATGAGATTTAAAGAAAAACAACCCGATATCCACAAAGAAATTGAAAGACTTGGTGAAACCAAGATTTCTGCAACTGAAGAGGTTAATGAGGTCTTAGCAAAATACTCTGAACATATTGATAGAGGAATAAGACTTGCAGAACTTCTAAAGCGTCCAAATATCACTTATGATGTATTCAGAGAACTTGACGAAACCACAAAAAATCTTAACCTGAGTGAAGATATTGCAGGCGAAGTTGAAGTTTTAATCAAATACGACGGTTATATAAAAAGACAGGAAAATCAGGTTGAAACGACAGAAAAACTTGAAAAATACAGAATTCCTGCAGATTTAGATTATTCAACATTAAAACATATCTCAACAGAAACCCGCGAAAAACTTGAAAAAGTGCGTCCGACAAATTTAGCACAAGCTTCCCGCATAGGCGGAGTTAAGCCTGCTGATATTTCTGTTTTAATGGTAATGTTGAAAGGTTAATGTTACAGAAATTTAACATGAGCGCAAAAAAGATTATTTACCTCTTTTAAGCTAAAAGGAGGTATAAATAATGCTTAATAATATAGACAACACCACTTTTAAAGCAAATTTAAGAATTACAACGCCGGTTAAAGATAAAGCAAGACTTGAAAATATTCAAAAACTATTTTCCGAAAGAACTTCCGAAATGAAAGATACATTATCATTATCCACTCTAAAAAACTGGGGAAATGCTGAATGTGTATATTTGGGGAAAGAACCTGAAAGTTCATTGGGTGCATTCTTTAAAGCTACTTTTGAATCAATGATGGAAACAATGCCTGACTCAGACATTGCAGATAAAATGGTGAAATCCCTTAAAGCTTTTAGAGCCGTCAATAAAAGAGAATACGCACTATTAGGCTTTGAATCCGAGAAACGAAGTGCAGAATTTGAACAAAAAAGAAATTCAACAATTGCACAAAGCTGCCGCAGTAACGGAGACGAAGTAATGGCAAAACGTTTTGACTTCCTCGCAAACTGTTTTGGCAAAAAATTAGCTAAATTCAAAACACAAGAAGAAAAAATCAATAACAGATTTTTTACACAGCTTGCAGAAATAGCTCAAGGCGATGAAGATATTCTTAATTTTAAAGATTGTATTGATTAAAAAAGAGGGACTAAACATCCCTCTTTTTTTGGTATAAAATAATAATGATTATTGTTATCTGATTTTTATGAAAGGAAACTGCCTTATGA
>CAMTNN010000029.1 GCA_947073895.1 uncultured cyanobacterium | reverse complement strand
AATTGCAAGCTGAATTTGAGCTTCTAAATTTTCTTTATTAAGAATAATTGCCGAAATCAAAGAAGGAATTGCTTTTTCAGGATTGCCGTTAGAAAGATGGCAAACCCCGAGTTCAAAGAAATATTTATCATTCTTATCATCAAGTTCAGTTAATTTAATAAGCGTTTTAATAGCTTTATTATATTCGGTTAAATATTTATAAGAATTTGCCAAACCCCAATAAGCTTCTTTATGATTTCTATCCATCATAATTGAGTCGAGGTAATACTTAACTGATTCACGATAAGATTTTGCAAATCTTAAAGCATCAGCCTTAACACACAATTCATACGAACGTGATTTTTTAGGTAAAGTTACCTTATTCATGGCCTTAGCCAAATTTTGCTCAATATTTGAGTTAATTTGCATATTCCTCTCCCGATTCTATTGTATGGAAAGTCAGCATGCAAAATAACATCCAAATAGATGAGATTTTTAGAATAAGCTAGTAATCTTGACAAACAAGCAAATATCGTAAATAATATAGATAAGGGGGAAGCCCTAAGAAAGGTGTATTTCCTTAGAGCTTCACTTAGTACCCTATGATTGTTAAATTTTTAATGCTAGTACTAGTAACGCAATTGCTAGTACTAGTTTTGTTATATTAGCAATCATATTTTCTCACCTCCCTTCCAACCGATTTCCTTAGTAGACGTGTGTCAGAGGAGTGTGAGGATACTACCCGAATGTAATCATAACATATTTTAGCAAATGTATCAATATTTTAACTATTAAAAATATCTCCGTCAAAATTCAATCCTTTTGAATTTTTTAACAAAGGATAGTCTTCAATATTATAATTTTTAACAAAACTAATCGCTTCGGCTCTAGCCTGTTCAAGAATTTTAGAGTCCTGAACAATATCAGCAATAATCATATCAGGAAGCCCGCTCTGGCGTGTACCCAAAAACTCACCCGGACCTCTTATTTGTAAATCTTTTTCTGCTATAACAAAACCGTCGTTAGTCTGAGTCATAATTTCCAATCGAGCGCGGGTATCTTGAGATTTGGTTGAAGATGATAAAATACAATATGACTGCAAATCACTTCTGCCAACACGCCCGCGAAGCTGATGTAATTGGGACAAACCAAAGCGTTCCGCGTTTTCTATTACAATTACCGTCGCGTTTGGAACATCCACCCCGACTTCGACAACGGTCGTTGAAACAAGAATGTCATACTCTTTATTCTTGAATTTTGCCATTACTTCTTCTTTTTCGTCATTCTTAAGCTTACCGTGCAAAAGTCCTATTTTATACTCAGGAAAAACCTCTGTTTCCCATTTTTCTTTCTCCGCGGTAGCCGCTTTAGCCGAAAGAGTTTCGCTTTCTTCAATCAGAGGGTAAACAATATATGCTTGACGACCTTCGGAAACTTCTCTTCTAATTAAATCCGCAATCTGCTTGCGCGAATTTGTCATCGTAGTCAAAATCGGTTTCCTGCCATTCGGAAGCTCATCAATAATAGTTAAATCCAAATCACCGTTCATTGTGATTGCTAAAGTTCTGGGAATCGGAGTTGCAGTCATAGTTAACACTTGAGGACTTTGCGATTTTTTCCTTAATGCAAGTCTTTGTTTTACTCCAAAACGGTGTTGTTCATCAATTACAACCGCCCCTAAGTTTGCAAACTCAACGCTGTTTTGAATTAATGCGTGTGTTCCGACCGCAATATCAACCTGTCCGTTTCGAAGATTGGTTTCTGCAATCTCTCTGCGTTTTTTAGTATTACTTCCGAGAAAAAGTTCCACTCTAATTCCTAGCGGATTAAGCCACTTAAACATATTATTATAATGCTGTTGAGCAAGGATTTCAGTCGGTGCCATAATCGCTGCCTGATAGCCGTTTTCGATTGCAGCAAGAAGCATAATCGTTGCGACAACAGTCTTCCCGCTCCCTACATCGCCTTGAAGAAGCCTTTGCATAGGTTTAGTAGAATGCAAGTCGCTCAAAATTTCATTAACTGCTTTTTGCTGAGCCCCTGTAAGTTTAAAAGGAAGCGAGTTAATAAAATTCATCACAAGTCCGTCTTTTTTGATTTCAAGAGGAATCGAAGCAAGGTTTTTGTTATTCTCTTCACGAAGAAGAGCAAGTTTAAGCTGGATTAAAAAGAATTCTTCAAACACTAAAGAATAGCGAGCAATATCCAATTTTTCTTTGCTATCGGGAAAATGAATCTGTCTAAGAGCCTCTTGTTTTTCCATAATATTGTATTTTTTTAGAATAAATTCAGGCAAAACTGTTTCAATTTCAGACCCATAAGTTTCAAGCACATTATAAATAGCTTTTCTAAGAGTCTTAATACTAAGATTTTCACTCAACGGATAAATAGGAACAATCCTTGCAAGATTCAAATTGGAAGGCGCAAGCGCTTCGTCATCCATAATTGAATAAGTCGGTTTATCTAAAGTCAATCGACCGTCATAAGAGTTTAACTTAACCACGCCTGAGACCATTATTCCTGAGTTTTTAGGAAACTGTGATTTCATTCTTTCAAGCACAAATTTTGAAGATTTTGAAGCAAAAAAGCTTAAATTAATACTTCCCGATCCGTCTGCAATTTTAACCTTTATAACTCCGAGATTACTTTTTGTCGTAAACGCTTCAACAGATTTAATCGTACCGAAAATCGTTGTAGTCATACCTTCTTCAAGGTCGCGAATTCGGGTTCTTGTCGAATAATCAACGTGTTTCCGCGGGAAATAATACAATAAATCACTCGCTGTATAAATCCCGAGTTTATTCAGCATATAAGCAATTTTCGACCCGACCCCCTTAATATACATAACATCCATTGAAGAAAGCGGTTTCTTATCAAGAGGTTTTTCAGGTTCAAGCGGAGCAAGGTATTGTGACTTTATAACCGAAACAAGTCTTTCTAATGATTTTTTCCTTGAAGGAACAGTCTCCATATGATACCTTTCAAAGTGCTCAAGAAGAACTTTCCATTTGGGATTATCAGGATAAAGTTTGATTTCTTTTTTTAAAACAGAGCAAATGAACGACGAAAAGTTACGGCTTTTGCCGTTAATATTAATATATTTATGTTTTACCTCAATCTCGACGGCTTTTTTAACCTGCTCCAAGTTATCCATAATAATATTATTATATCACCACTTAAGGCAATTTATTTTTTGTTAACAGGATTTATTATATCAATATGACAAACTTTTCATCACAAGATTTTCAATATGACAGCTGTGTGTCCAGAGGAATTTGCTCTGTTAATCCGAGAACTTACGCCCTGCAGGCAGTTTTGGTACTTTATTTAAGATTCATTACAAAATATGCACTTAATCTTTATCAACAAGAAATTATTGATAAAAATGTCGAATCTTTGATACTAAATACAATTACAATAACGGTTTCAAACCCGGAATTTACCGAAAGCAGTTTCACATCTGCAGTAAGTAAATTCAAAGAAGAACTCCCTGCAATAATTCAAAAATACAATGATGTTTGCGGAGAAGAAGATTTTGCCGAAGAAAGAATCGGAAATCTTGAGCTGTTCAAAGAAACCAAAGATATTATTTCTGCAATAAAATATGGCGAAGCACAAATTCAGGAAAATGTTGATTCTATGAATCCTGAAATCAGAGATTTGCAGAAAATTATGCTCATTATCGCAAAAAGCATAAGTATAAATCTAATGGATTTAGAAAGTTTTGATAAAAACTATGACAAAGGATATTTAACAGTTTTGAAACTCCTCAATAAAATTGGAGATGAAGCTGATATCGAAACTCTTAAAAACGAAATTAAATCCGCATGTACTGTAAATAATGAAATCATGCACCTTGTACGCCTTGCGCAAGAAGAACGCTATGGCAAAGAGGAAGAAGCAGAAGTTTCGTTTTCTACAGTACCTTCAAAGGCAGTTCTTGTTGTAGGCTCAAATATTCGTGAGCTTGAAACAATCCTTGAAGCCCTAAAGGGCACCGATATTGATGTTTATACACACGATGATATGATGCTTGCTCATAATTTCCCAAAATTTAATGAATACAAACACCTTCGAGGACAATACGGACAGGGAGTTGAGAACTGTTTACTCGATTTTTCAACCTTCCCCGGAGCAATAATCCTTACAAAACATTCGCTTCACAACATCGAAAACCTTTATAGAGGGTTATTATTCACAACCGATTACACTTGCCCAAAAGGGGTTATAAAAATTGAAAACGACAATTTTTCAAAAGTAATAGAAGCGAGTGAAAACGCAAAAGGCTTTAAAACCGGAAAACAGTGCGAAAGTGTTAAAATCGGCTGCAATTATGATAAAACCTTAAACAAAATTAAAGAAAAAATCGAAAGCGGTAAGTTTAATCATATCTTTATGATTGGTTTAGAAAGATATTCGCTTGAGCAAAAAGCTTATTTTGAAAAACTGATTAAACTTGCTCCCGCAAATATTTTAATAATCTCTTTTTCATACAATATAGAAAAAGAAAACGTTATTACAATAAATGCCTGCTTTGATTCATACAGCATGATAAGGTTCTATAATGATATCAAAGATTTTGAACTTCCAATCACAGCATTTTTCCCTAAATGTGACAGGAATTCGATTTCACAAATGATTTATCTTTCAGAACAAGAAAAAACTAACGTTTACGTCGGTAAATGCGCACCAATTATGTTGAATCCTTCGCTTATGAATGTTTTACAAGATATGTTTAACATCAAAGGAATAACATTCGCCAAAAAGGATTTAGAATTAATTTTTGCGCTATAATAAACTTATGAAAATAAGTGAGATTATTGAAGCAACAGGCGCAAAAGTTTTAAAAGAAATTGATAATGAATTAGAAGTAAAAATTTCCACAGACACGAGAACAATTCAGTCCGGAGATTTTTATTTACCGCTAAAAGGCGCTTCCTTTGACGGAGAGAAGTTTATAGAACAAGCCCTTGAAAAAGGCGCTGTCGGAGCTTTTTGCACAGGCAGTCAAGGTACATTGCAAGTAAATGATACACTGGAAGCATACCTTAAACTGGCAAACTACAGACGCAAAAAGCTTAACCCAACAGTTGTAGCCATCACAGGAAGTTCCGGTAAAACCACAACAAAAGAACTTGTTGCATCAACACTCAGTGCAAAATTTAAAACGTTCAAAACACCCCTAAACCACAATAACGAAATAGGTTTCTGCCAAACCATTTTTGAAACTCCCAACGATACCGAAGTATTAGTTTTAGAGATGGGAATGCGCGGTTTAGGTGAAATTGAATTACTTTCAAAATATGCAGAGCCCGACATTACAATAATTTCAAACGTAGGAACAGCCCACATAGGACGTTTGGGCTCACGCGAAAATATTGCACGTGCAAAATGCGAAATTGTAAAACATCAACGCGGAAATATTTTTATTGCACATAATGATGATTTAATCAAAAAAACAGTAGAATTTAACGGTGAAAAGATTTTTTACTCAATTAAAGACGTAAAAATAATCGAAAAAGGTGTAAATTACTCTAAATTTGAATATCATAATAACAACTATGAACTAAATGTAGGCGGAGACTATAATATTGAAAACGCATTATCAGCAATTAATTGTGCTGAAAAATTAGGTTTAACAACAGCAGAAATTCAACAGGGTTTAAAAAACTACAAACCAATCGAAAAACGCTGGGAAGCAGTAAACGCAGGCGGATATGAGATTATTAACGACAGTTATAACGCCAACCCTGAATCAATGCGTGCTTTTATAGACACAATTTCTGAGCTCTACAGCAATTATGTTATTGTTCTGGGTGATATGGGTGAATTAGGCGAAAATGAGATTAAATACCACTGCGAACTTGGAGAATATCTTCAAACAAAAGGAATAACATCTGTAATTACAGTAGGTCAGTTATCTAAGAACATAGCAGGTTCAACTAACTTTAATACAGCCGAAGAAGCCTCAGAATACATAAGAAACAATGTTTCAAAAAATACAAAAATTTTCCTAAAAGCGTCAAGAAGCATGAAATTTGAAAGAATTATTGAGCTTTTAAATAATTATTAACCACCTCAGGAACAAGTTTTGACACATCACCCTGAAATTTTAAAATTTCTCTTACTGCAGAAGATGAAATATAGCTATGCTCCGGTTTTGTAACTAAAAACACAGTCTTAATATCTTCTGAAATTGCACTGTTAGTCTGCGAAATTTGAAGTTCATAACTAAAATCCTGTTCATTTCTTAAACCGCGTAAAAGAACATTAGCTCCAACACTTTTGGCAAATTCAACCGTCAGCCCGTCATAAGCTGTAACCTCGACATTCTTGAACCCCGCAACACATTCTTCAATAAGTTTCACACGAACCTCGACAGGCAAAAACCCCTGTTTATTAATATTCTTAGCAACCGCAACAATAACCTTATCAAAGATTTCCGCGCCGGATTCCAAAATATCCAAATGTCCTAATGTAAACGGGTCAAAACTACCCGCGAAAACTGCAATACTCATATCCTTATTATAGCTTAATTTCAGAGAAAATTTCAGAATTTTGTTTACAAAACTTAATAAAACAAAACAAAAAAGGCAATTTTTTTTATCTCGATAACTTTATATATATACAAAGGATATTATCAGATATCACTTAATCAATAATAATTAAAAAAGGAGACATACATGGCAAGAGTTTTGATTTCCATGCCGGAAGAATTTTTAGACAAAATCGACCAAGTAGCAGAAGGTGAGAACCGTACACGTTCAGAATTGATTCGTGAAGCACTAAGAAGCTACATGTACAAAAGCAGAGTGAAATCATCAACAATGGCAACCAAAAACGCTGCTATTCTTGAAGCACTACTTGACTAGGATTAAAGATTTTGGGCAATGTAATCTATGAGATTACATCTGCCATCAAGCGGAAAAAGGAAAATAGGGAAAATTAGGATAAAATTACGGCTCAACATCAATGAGCCGTTTTTTATGTGCTACGCACGTAGACAAGGGTCGGACGACATTTTACGAAACTACCAGTGTGTAGTGAAACTACCGGTCGTCCTCAGCTGACTCTGTTACAAGTGGGGTTGCACAGGTTGTGATACGCACGTAGACAAGGGTCGGACGACATTTTGCGAAACTGGCAGTGTAGAGTGAAACTACTAGTCGTCCTCTGCTGACTCTGTTACAAGTGGGTTCGCATTGGTTGAGGAAATTAACTTAATTTTGATTTCAAAATCCTTGCTGCAGAATGTAAAATATCTATACTGGTAGAAAACGGAGGAGAATAGGTAAAATCAACTTCAAGAAGATTTTCAATTGTTACTCTCTCTGCCAAACCCAACGATAATGCGTTAACTTTTTTATCCGCGTCCCCGCAGCCTATCGCCTGAATGCCAAGCATTCTGTGTGAACGTCTGTCAGCAACGAGTTTTAATGTAATATTCTCAACCTCAGGCATATAACCTGCTTTATCTCTTTTCGTCAGCACCACAGAAACTGTATCATAACCCAGTTTTTGCGCTAATTTTTCGGACAAACCGCTCATAGAAATATTTAAATCAAGATACCTTGTAACAGCAGAACCCAAAATACCTTCAAAGTCTTCGCTTCCGCCGCAAAGATTAACCGCTGCAACACGCCCTTCTTTATTTGCTGTAGAGCCCAAAGGCACCCACATTGGGGTATTAGAAATGATATTTATTTTTTCAGCGCAGTCTCCGCAAGCATAAATATCAGGAAAATTCGTCTGCATACGGCTATTAACTTTAATAGCCCCTGTTATTCCCAATTTTATTCCTGCTTCTTCTGCAATATCCACAACAGGTTTTACCCCCGCAGAAATTACAACCATTTCTGTTTCAAATCCCGAACCCTTTTGAGTCAATACGCCTTTAATTTCATCTTCGCCAAGAAATTCACTGACTACATCATCAGTAATCAATCTGACCCGTCCCTCAGAGTTCTCAAGAATATAATCCTGAATCAAGGTTGATATGTCTTCATCAAAAACAGAAAGAATAAACGGAGCACGTTCAACCAGTGTAACATTTTTCCCGTTCCTGATAAAAGCTTCTAAAAGTTCAATACTAATATAACCGCCGCCGATTATAGTAATATTTTGAACTTTCTCCATAGTTTCACGAATATTAATCCCGTCTTCAAGAGTTCTCAAGGTATAAATATTCTTTAGCTTTATATCCGGAAAATCTTGTAAATGCGGAGCCGCACCTGTTGCTATAACTAACTTGTCATAATCAACAAAACTCGTTTCATCGGTTTTTAAATTCCTGACTATTATTTTTTTATCAACAGGAATAATTTTTGTCACACGGTTTTGCAAATGAATATTAATTCCGCTTTTTTCAAACTCTTCCGCAGAACGCACAATAAGCTTTTGCCAATCCTGAAAATTACCCTCAATATAATAAGGCATTCCACAAGCAGAATATGAAACATGAGTATCTTGTGTATAAATATGAACTTCCGCGTCAGGAAGCAATCTTTTTGATTTGGCTGCAGCTTTTGCACCTGCTGCAACTCCGCCGATAATAACAATTTTCATACCAAGATTATGGAAAGTTTTATCGATAATCTCAATTAGACAGTCATCTATTTAGATATTAACAAAATTATGTCGTTGAATATAACGAATATCATTAGAAGAATCAACAGAGCAAAAAAGACTGATGAGATTTTTTCTGCAATTTTTTCATCTACAGGTTTACCCATTATTTTTTCTAATAATAAAAATATCAAATGTCCGCCGTCTAACGCCGGAATTGGTAAAATATTAAGTATTGCAAGGTTCATGGAAATAAGTGCCGCAAGTAAAATCCCTGATGATTTTCCAGCCTTATCAATCATATCCCCGCCGATTTTTGTAATCGCAACAACCCCATGCAAATCTTTCATTGGAACATTTCCTGTGAATAATTGCCCCAAAGAGTACATCATAGTCACAGTATTGTCCCACAAATAATGGTTACTTTCCTTAATCATTGATTTCGGAGTTGTAGTTGGAACAAGAACCTGTTTTGTTGCTAAGCCTAAACCAATTAATCCCTTATTATCAGGATAAACCGGATTCAATTTAACTTCTTCTCCGTCTCTTTCAACAATAATGTTTATAGGATGTTTACCGTCAGAAATAGCTTTTGCTACATCATATAACGAATATTTTCCATCAGAAGTATAAACATTACCGCCTTTTTCCTCAAGAGTTTTAGTTAAAGCTTTAATATTATCGTCTGTTTTTACACCTTCTTTTTTAAAGTATTTAGCACCTTTTGCCGCATACTTATCCATAGATATCACGTCTTCCGCAACAGTTTCAGGAAGTCTTATTGATAATTCTGCAGGAATAATTTCGTCTTTTTCAAGTCCCGGATTTAAACCTTTTAACAAGCTATAATTTTTATCAATAGTTTCTTGAGATGCAATTCCGTTGTTCTTAGCACTGTTCTTCACAATGGTAACAAAAGTATATGCATTATTTACATCAGTGCCGTTTGCACTTAAGATTCTATCACCTTCCTGAATTCCTGAGTTCCAAATACTTGCACCTTTAGGAGCGCTAATTGCTCCGGCATAAACTTCATAATTTCCTGATGGCAAATGTTTAGAATACGCTGCTACAAATAAAACAAGTAAAAACGCACAAATAACATTAGCAATAACACCTGCTGAAATAACTGCAGCTCTCTGCCAAATAGGCTTATTCGCAAATCTTTCAACTGAATCAGCCGGCAAGTCACAGTCTTTGTCATCATCAGGAAAAGAAACATAACCGCCTAAAAGAAATGCGTGTACTACAATTTCTATATCACCGCATTGTTTTTTATAAATAGTAGGCCCAAATGGGAGACCAAAGCCAAATCTTTCAACTTTTATTCCAAATGCTCTTGCAGCCAAAAAATGTCCTGCTTCGTGCACAAAAATTAATAAACCCAATAAAAGTATCATTATAAAAATTGACATAACAAATCTCCTCTATTTATTGAGTTTTATTTTAACATAAACATTAGAGAAAAGATTTAAGACAACCTTCTAATCATCTCATGAGCATCTTCGTTTTCAGGGAAAATTTCTACAACCTTATCAAGATACTCAAGAGCGCTGTCATTGTCTTTCAAAGCCTCATAGCATCTAGCAATTTCCATAAGCAAAGAAACACTCTTAGGACTCTTTGCATAAATATTTTTGAACACATTCAATGCACTTTGATATTCACCTAAAGCAAAATAAGTTAAAGCCAGAGTATTTTGAGTTTCAATATCAGGATTCTGTTCAACTGCTCTGATTAAATACCTTTTAGCTTCTTCATATTCACCCTTAGCGTATAAAATTCGGCCTGCACAGAACTGAACATACTCATGATGAGGCTGAACTTTTATTGCCTTCATAATATAATCATTTGCTGCATCAATTTGGTTTAAAATTAATTTATTCAAAGCCATAAAAGTAAGTGCAAGAACATTATCCGGATCAACTTCCAAAGCTTCTTCATAATATCTTTCCGCTTCAAGGTTCTCAGAAATCGAATACAAGAAATTTCCATATTCAAAAAGAATCTCAAAATCATTTGGCGCCACTTTCATAGCCGCTTCAAATTCTTCTCTTGCATAATCAAACAGTCTTTTATTTAAGAAAATTATTCCTAAATCCTTATGCGCTTTGGCAAGCTCCGGATTCATACGAATAACTTTCTTAAGCATTTTTTCAGCTGTATCTGTATCACAAAGACTTGATGAAAGTATTGCATACTGATGGAGAGTTTCTGCAGAAACATTATTTTTCAAAAGAATATTGTCATAAATTTCTTTTGCCTTAATAAGCTGATTAGTTTTAATATACAAACTTGCCAATTTCTGTGCAGGCAGGACAAACTTAGGATTTATATATACCATTTCCTCAAGCATTTTTATAGCAGTTGAGAATTCGCCCAAAGCTTCATAACAAGTTACGATATTATACTTAAAATTTTCTTTTCCGGGACACATCAAAACCAGTTGTTTATAGTGTTTTAAAGCACTTTCATATCTTCCGAGTTTAACTTCTGACATAGCAAGCGCAGAAATAAACCCTTCGTCTTCTTCCATTTCAACAGCTTTTGCTAAATATTCACAGGCTTTTTCATGGTTTTGCTGAATTTGATAAGCAGAACCGATATTAAAATATGACATCACACTCTTTGGATTGAGTTCAAGCGCTCTTGTATATGTTTCAATAGCTTCCGAGCTCTTACCCTGTGCCATATAGCAGGTACCTAAACTATTAAGTGTACCCAGATTTTTCGGAGATTTTTCAAGAGCTCGTTCTAAAGGTTCTTGAGCCTTTGGAAAATCTTTGGTTTTCATATACGCTGTACCGATAATAAAATCATATATATAGTTTTCTTTATCTAATTCAGAAGCCATTTGCGCATATCTGACAGCTTCCATAGGTTCATTTAATTTCAAAAGAATCACACAGAGGCTCTGATAAGCTTCCATATATTCATTTCTTAATTCAATGACTTTAATATAAGCATTCTTAGCAGAAGTATTATCAGCAAGTTTTTCATAGCAGTTTGCCAGATAGAACCACGAAGTTGCATCATCAGGTTCGAATTTCACAACAGTCTCAAAATACCCTCTTGCAGTAAACCAAAGTTCTAAGTTAACATCAGTCAACCCCGCAAGTTTCAGGAGTTCAATATTGTCGGAAGCTTCTTTTAAAGCCTCTTCTATCAATGGTTTTGCTTCTTCAAACTCTTTATTTCCAACTAATTCCGTAATTCTATCTAAATCTGCCATTATATTTTCACCTAACCTCCAAAGTAGTTTTTTAACCCTGAAGTCAAATTCTTATTTTTACATAATTTTTTCAACTTAGAAATCGCTCTGTTTTCAATCTGACGAATTCTTTCACGTGAAACTCCGTAAATTGTACCAATTTCATCAAGTGTCTTTTTATTACCGTTATTATTCAAACCGAATCTTAATATAAGAACATCACGCTCTTTCGGACTCAATTGATCTAACATCGCTTTAATATCATCCAACAAGCTTTCCTGTGACACCAAAGATTCAGGAGCCAAAGTTGACTCATCCACAATATAGTCAATAATCTTGTTTGAGTCATCCTTTTGGCCTGTAGGAGTATCAATACTGATTGTCGACTGTGTTGATTTAATAATAGAAGTCAATTTTGAAACAGGAATTCCCATTTTATCAGCAATTTCTTTCGTATCGGAATCTGATACGCCGATTAATACCATGAAGCCTTTTCCTATTTTTCCAAGTGTCTCACCGTTTACCTTTACCTGACTTTCTGAAACTCTCTGTATTACAAATCTCATTTTTAAGCTCTCCTGTCTGCTATTCTTTTTTCTTATCCGGAAGCTGCGCCAGTAATATGGCAGCAAACATAAGAATACATCCGAAAGATTCCCTTATTGATAATCGCTCTCCCAAAACGAGCCATCCCGCAAGTACGGAGAAACAGGATTCCAGACTTAAGATGAGAGACGCGATTGC
>CAMTNN010000028.1 GCA_947073895.1 uncultured cyanobacterium | reverse complement strand
TGCGGTGAATCGAGCGCAAATAATATTTTAGGTCTGGTGGAAACGGGCGATGCTAGCATAAATGCGGCAGCACGTAATGGCGGGATTAGTAAGATTTACTATGTAGATACTAAAATTAGCAAAGTATATGTCCCGCTTGGATTTATACCAGTTTATGTAAAACAGATTAAAACAGTAGTTTATGGAGAATAGAAGGAGATTGAATTATGAAAAAGATTTTAGCAGTAATAGCAATGTCATTTATGTTAACAACACAAGCAAATGCAATGGGAATGTTTTATACAGATGCTCATTATCCTGTGACTGCAACAGGAGCGAAGGTTCAAGACTTGCAGGGGCTTAAACAAGGGATTGCAAATACAAACAATGTATTATTTTTAGTAGAAACCGGAGATGCAAGTATAGATACAGCAGCAAAAAACGGCGGGATTAAGAAAATAAGCTATATAGATGTTCATGAAAAATCGGTTTTTATTTTTTGGAAAGGTGTAACAGTTACTGTTTATGGTGAATAATAGTAATGCGGCTCGTGAAACGAGCCGCATTTTTGTTCTATAAGAGATTTTTTACATCCTCTGCTATTAGTTCTTTCTTTAAACGATATCGTTCATATAACTCATCTAAAGGAACTCTGTCTGTAAACTCTTTTTTAGCTCCGTAGTTCAAGACTTTCATTTCAGAATTACCATAGAATCTTGCAACTTTTTCACCGAATCCGCCGTCAAGCTCACCGTCTTCGAGAGTAATTACAACTTTGTGGTCTTTTTTAAGCTCTTCTAGGAGTTCAATGTCTAAGCCTGTCATAAATCTTGGATTAATCACAGTTGCATTGAACCCGAGTTCTGCTTTAACTTCTTTTGCTAAGTTCAAGAAATTACCTAAGCCTAAAATCGCAACTTTTTCTCCTTTTTCAACAACTTTGAATTTGTTTAGAATGGAATAATCTGTTGTATCTTCAACTCCTGTTGAAACAAGTCCGCACATAGGAACACGGATTGCTACAGGATATTCAGTTTGCTCAACTGACCAATCAAGCATTCTAAGATATTCTTCTTTATTTGTAGGTGCAAGATAAACCATGTTAGGTATATTTGAAATCAAAGGAATATCAAATGTGCAAAGGTGTGTAGCGTCTGCTCCTGAAATTCCGCCCCAGTAAACAAGCATTGTAATCGGAGAATTATTCAAACATAAATCTTGAGACATCTGGTCGTAAGTTCTTTGCACAAAAGAACTCATAACCGCAAAAATCGGTTTTGCTCCGCCAGTTGCAATACCTGACGCGCAAGCAACAGCGTGTTCTTCTGCTATACCTACATCAAGATATTGTTTGCCCAACTGTGCTCTAAAGTCTTTATCAAACCCGAATACACCCGGAGTTCCTGCATTAATCGCGATTACAGTTTTATCTGATTTAGCTTTGTTTAAAATATATTCGCGGGTAATTGAGGTATAGCACTCTTCAAAAGTTGACTCTGTTTTATCTTCATCCAATGTGTGCGGTAAAATCCAGTGGAAGTTTTCACGGTTTTCTTCTGCAATTTTACAGCCTTTACCCTTTTGTGTGCAAATGTGAACAACGACAGGGTGGGTTGAATCGTTTACGCCCTTAAAGGCTTCAATAAGTTTTTCTATGTCGTTACCGTCTTTAACCAGAACATAATCAAAACCTAAGGATTTGAAGAAATTACATTCAGCTTTACCATCGGTTTCTCTTAGGAGTTTTAAGTTGTCATAAAGTCCGCCCTGGTTTTCTGCAATTGACTGGTTGTTATCGTTTACAACAACGATAAAGTTAGAGCCTAGAACCGCAGCATTATCAAGTCCTTCCAGTGCTTCGCCTCCGCTTAAGGAGCCGTCACCGATTAGTGCAATAATATTTCCTTTTTCTCCTTTAAGATCGCGTGCTTTTGCAAGGCCTGAAGCTAATGAAACAGAGGTTGAGGTGTGTCCCACTTTAAAGAAATCGTGTTCACACTCCTCAGGAGCGGTGTAGCCTGTGTATTTTAAGTATTTATCCGAATTGGTAAAGCCTTCTTTTCTTCCTGTAAGGATTTTATGCGGGTAACACTGGTGTGAAACGTCATAAACGATTTTATCTACAGGTGAGTTGAAAACATAATGCAGAGCAATTGTTGCTTCAACAATCCCTAAATTCGGGCCGAAGTGTCCGCCTGTTGTATTAACTTTTTTTATAATAATTTCTCTCATCTCATCAGCAAGAGTTTTCATTTCTGATAAAGATAAGTTTTTTACGTCGTCAGGTGAATTAACCTTGTCTAGAATCATAAATCTTTCTCCTTCTTATAAGTACTTAATTATTATATATCTTGATAGTTACTCTAAAGCAAGGGGGAAGTGTATAAAAAATCATTTATAGAATGGATGTCATTGCCTCTAACTATATATTACAATCAACTTTGTATAAGTATATATAAAGAAAGGTAATAAAATGGAAGAAGAAAAAATATTTCAGGTTAGAACATTTTTAAAAAGAGCAGTTGCATCTGGTGCTTCTGATATACACTTGATGGCAGGCGAACCTCCGTTTATTAGAAAAAACGGAAATATGATGAGAGTTAACAATCCGTCTTTGCAAAGGGTTGAAATCACAAATGCTTTATTAGAAATTACACCTCCAACTTTATTATCCAGTTTTAATACAATGAAAGATATCGACTTCATGTTTGAGATTCCGGGGTGTTCAAGATTTCGTGTTAACTATTGCCGTGGTTTAGGTATGCCGGAAGTTGTTATGCGTGTTATTCCATATAATATTCCGTCACTTGATGATTTAGGATTGCCTAAAGTAATTTCTGATTTTAAACAACTTAAAAACGGTATTGTTTTGATTACAGGTCCTATAGGAAGTGGTAAGTCAACAACATTAGCTTCTTTGATTGAAGAGCTTAATACACAAACTTCAAAACATATTATTACAATTGAAGACCCTGTTGAATATGTTTATACATCTAAAAAGAGTCGTATTACACAGCGTGTTGTCGGTGCTGATACCGAAACTTTTGCAAGCGGTTTGAAAGCAGCTTTGAGACAGGATCCTGATGTTATTCTTGTAGGTGAAATCAGAGACAGAGAAACTATGGACATTGCTTTGAAGGCAGCTGAGACCGGTCACCTTGTTCTTGCTACATTACATACTAATGATGCTGTTCAATCAATTAACAGAATGATTAACATGTTTGATGAAGCAAACAGAGACCTTGTAAGAAAACAGATTTCGGAAACTTTAAGAGCAACTGTAGCTCAACAGCTTGTATATTCTTCAAAAGACCAGAAGAGATATCCTGCTTGTGAAGTTATGGTAGTAACTTCTACTATTAAAGACTATATTGTTAAGGATGAGCTGGAAGAAGTTTATTCATTAATCGATTCAAATTCAACAGAAGGAATGGTTTCTATGAATAAATCATTAGCTGACCTTGTTGAAGAAGAAAAACTCACTCAAGATGAAGCAATGGCTGCCTCAACTGATCCGGATGATTTGAGTAAGGTATTTAGAGGTGCATATTAATGGCAATTGAGTTTAATTGTGAAGAATTCGCAGAATATGCTCACAATGAAGCAAAAAAATACCTCTCAGATACTTTAACAGATGAAGCAAAAGAGTTTGTTTTAACACATTTCAAAGATTGTGCCCTGCGTTCTACCAGGGTGCTTTCTCTTGGTGAAGCTCTCGGATTGGATAAAGATGAGGTTGTTTCTGTTGCACATATCATTTTAGAATGGATCTTTCAGGTGTCTGTTGCATTAGTTGAATCTGAAATTCCTTCTGAATACAGACATGGAATAATTTTAGATATTGGTTTTACAGCTTTTGATATAACAAAAGATATTTGTAAAATACCTGATATTACAGATAATCAGATGTTTAGTACCGGTGAATATCATGTGATAAATAAGCTTAAAGAAATTTTGGAAAAGCTTGTTGCAGAAGCTTCAATAACTGAATCAGAAAGAGGCAGTTTGCTAAAACACAGGTATATTACCCAATCTGAGCAGAGAATTGAATTTGAATTAAGTAGATAAATTATAAAGAGAAGAGACATGGAAGCGATTAAAGAATTATTGAATAAGAACTATTTTAATTTGTTTTTGGCACAGTTATCAACGCATTTGGGAGACGCAATTATCCAAATTGTATTGATGGCGGTTTTGTTGAGTACGTTAGATAAGCCGGGAAGCTCGATTGCATTAATGTTGTTTTGTATTGTATTCCCGTCTTTAATCGTGAGTATGGTTGCTGGTAGTATTGTCGACCGTTTTTCCAGAAAAAAGGTTATGATACTTTCTTCTTTATATAGAGGATTCGTTCTTGTTGCGGTTTTAGGTTTATACTTATTTGTTCTTGATAAAGGGACAATTGTTCCTATGATTAAGACTTATGGTATTATTTTAAGTCTTTTGATTGGTGTGGGCACAGCGTTTTTCTATCCTGCAAAGATGGCTTCTGTCCCTAATGTAGTAAGTGTTAAAGCTCTTAAGCCTGCTAACGCACTTATTTCAGGCTCAGGAACATGGGCTTTGACATTCGGTGCTCTTGTTGCAAGTTTTGTATTGCTTCGTATAGGTGCATTGAATGCGTTTTATATTGCTTGTGCTTTATATTTTATTCCTCCGGTATTGTTGGCTTTTGTTAATTTAAGAAATGATGAGGACTCAAAGGATAATAAACATTTTGATTTCTTAAAAGATATGCAGGCAACAACAGCTTTTCTTATCAAGCATAAAAAGGCTTTAAATATGATTTTGCTTGCAGTTGTTATTTCTTTAATATCTGCAATTTTTTATAACGCAATGAACGCACTGGCTACTGATTACTATCAAGTTAGTGTTCAAGGGCTTGCACAGCTTAAATGTATGTTGGGCTGCGGTACATTCTACGGCGCAATTTTAATGATTCTGTTCAGTAAACATTTTAAAACCAATAAAACGCTTGTTATTTCATTTATCGGTTTATTTTTGTGTCTTGTAACGGCGTCATTTTGTACAACATTCTTTAAGGCAAGATTTTGGCTTGGCGGAGTTGGTATATTTGCCGCAATATTAAAAATTACTGTTGATACAATTTTGCAGAAAGTTTCTCCAAACTTTATCAGAGGTAAAATTTTCGCATTTGCTTCTATGTTAGAAACCTTTGTATCACTTGTTGGTATCGGGTTTGTATCATTGTTTGCGGGAATTATTCATCCGATTGCAATTTTCCATATAACAGCTGTAATTTCAGCTTTAATGGCAATGACATTATTAGCGTTTAATAGAGAATTCAGATATTTTGTATTAAGAATTACACTTGGACAAGTGTTCAAAACTCTTTTCAGATATCAATTTGAAGGGATTGAAAACATTCCTAAATCAGGAAAAGTAATTTTAGCCGGAAATCATACAGGACATTTGGATCCTTTAATATTGCAAATGGCTGCAAAACGTAACTTCTGGTTTATTACAGGGCCGGCTGCGTTTAAAGTTCCTGTTATAAAACATCTTTTAAAATGGTTTAATGTTTTGCCGCTTACTTTTGGTCAAGGCTTAACTGCCTTAGAAAACGGCGTTACAAAATTAAAAGCTGGTGAAGCGGTTATTATTTTCCCTGAAGGCAAGCTTACTCCTGATGGTGAATTATGTAAATTCCATCGCGGAGTTGCAATTATGGCAAAAGAAGCCAATTGCCCTATTATTCCGTTTGCGATTAAAGGCGGGTTTGAAGCGTGGAATAAGCACAGAAAGAACCCTAAATTATTTACTAAAATCATTATCCAGTTTGGTCAGCCGATTACGGATTTATCAGGTAGTGAAAAAGAGATTACGCACGAACTTGAGCAGAGAGTTTGGTTTATGAAAAAATCTCTTGAAAACAGGGCTTTTTATAATATAGCAGATACTACTTATACTAACTTTTTGGATATTATGAAGCAGTATAGCGAAACTTACGGTCAGGCACGAGCTGTTTCTTTAAAAACAAAAGATGGGTATGAAGAAATCAGTTATGTAGATTTGAGCAGAAGAGCTAAAAAGTTTGCTAACTATTTAATGGAAAATGCTGATGCGCAAAGAGGTGACAGAATTGCAATTCTATGTGAGTCACGTCCTGAGTTTGCAGTTGGTATGTTTGCGTCTATTCAAACGGGTGCTATTACTGTTCCTTTAGATGTTAAGTTGACAGTTCCTGAACATACTCATATTTTAAATGACTGTAATCCTAAGATTTTATTGTGCTCAAGTCATTATTTAGACCACGCATTAGAATTAAAAAATAATGTCGAGTCTATTAAAGAAATATTTGTGCTTGATGATGAAGAGCGTGGACATGAAGAAATTAAATCGGTTTCAAAATTAGATGCTGATATTGAAAAAAGTTTTAAAAGAGCTCGTACAATGGATGAAACTGCTGTTATTGTTTATACTTCGGGAACAACAGGAAATCCTAAGGGTGTAATGATAAGTTTCAGTAATATTTACTCTCAAATGAAAGATTTTGAAAAATTGATGAAGCTTTCAAAAGATAATACCCTGCTTTCAATTTTACCGTTAAACCACTTATTAGAATTGAATGTCGGATTCTTCGGTATGTTATATATGGGAGCAAAAATTGTTTATATTAAAACACTGAATCCAAAGGAATTAGCTTCTGCAATGAAAGAAAAACAGGTAACAAACATGATTGTAGTTCCTCTTGTTGCAAAAATGCTTAAAAACAGTGTTGATAAACAGATTAAAAAACTTCCTGAATCACAACAAAAGGTGTTTAAATTTATGTATGCAGCGGCAAAATATATGCCAAGAAGAATAAGAAGAATAATGTTCAAATCTATTATTGATGGTTTTGGCGGCAAGTTTGAATGTTTTATATCCGGAGGAGCTCCTTTGGAAGCAGACATTGCAGAATTCTTTGAAAGAATTGGTATTCCTGCATTTGAAGGCTATGGCTTGACTGAAACAAGCCCTGTAATTTCAACAAACGAGTATAAAAACCACAAAATAGGAACAGTTGGTAAACCGCTCCCGTCAGTTACTGTAAAACTGTCAGAGCAGGGAGAAATTCTTGTTCAAGGTCCGAATGTAATGCAAGGCTACTATAATAAACCTGAAATGACAGCAGAAGTTATTGATGAAAACGGCTGGTTCCATACCGGTGATATCGGTGAAATCGATAAAGACGGATTTATTAAAATAACAGGTCGAATTAAGAACATGATTGTTTTAGGCGGCGGAAAGAAAATATTCCCTGAAGAAGTGGAAGCTGTACTTGAAACCTCAGAACTTATCAAAGAACTTTGTGTTTTATCTTTGAAAATAAAATCGGGTAACAAAGCTGGTACGGAAGAAGTCGGTGTAATTATTGTTCCGTCTGATGAATTGGCTAAAAAAGAAGATAAAGAAATCCAAAAAGAATTGGAAGCAGAGGTTAAAAGACTTTCCGAAGCAAACCTTGCGTCTTATAAAACACCAACAGTTGTGTTATTTAGAAGAGAAGACTTGCCGAAAACATCTACTCAAAAAGTTAAAAGAAGAGAGCTTGTTGAGTGGTATGAAGGATTGTAATAGTAATTAAAAGAAAGGATTAAGATATGGAACAACAGAATTTTAAAGAACAATCTACAGATGAAAAAAAGGGCTTTGTTGATTATATCAAGATGGGACTTTATGTAATTGCTGCAATAATTTTTATACTATTCTTTATCGGGAAAGAAACCTGTGAATGTTCAGGTGATAAATGTATAATTACTTATAGCTTGATGGGAAAAATAAAACCTTTAGAAAATGTTGTAAATTTTGAAAAAGAATTAAGTAGAAATGAGGAATTATTTATTAATCATCATACTGGCAAAAGCGGTTCATATTACGAGTTGCTTTGGAATGATCCTAATAAATCTATTCAACAAGTAGTTTTTCAAAAAATACATTTTGCAAGTGAAGAAGATGCAAGCAATTTTGTAAACTTATTTCATAGTGACAAAGAGTTTGTAGTAGAAAATTAGAATAAAAGAGAATATTATGGCATTACATCAATTAAAATATCCGTATAGAAAGTTTATTTTACCAATGGCAAAGAAAATATCGTGGATTAATCCCGATGTTTTTAGCTGGATGGCTTTTGTAGTAACTTTTTGTACAGGATATTGTTTTTATGCGGGAAATTCAAATCCTAAGCTATATTTGTATGTAATTTTGTTAATATTTTTAAGAATGACATTAAATACTCTGGATGGTGTTGTTGCTATTCAGCGTGGTGATGATAATCGTATTCACGGTAAAATTATTAACGCACTTCCTGATAGATACGGTGATATTTTTATTGTTGGCGGTATTTTATTAAGTCCGATTTGTAATGATTTAATCGGTCTTTTAGGGTTGGGAACAATGTTTCTTGTGAGCTACTCGGGCATGCTGGGAAAGGCTCTCGGTGTGAGCTGGCAGGGACACGGACCTTTGGATAAAGTTGAAAGATTAGTTCTGTTAATGTGTTTTGCGTATCTTCAATACAGAGGTTTTTCAATTAATGCTCCGCAATTGCAAATGGGAGATTATAGTTTTTACTATGTTGAAATATGTATGTTATTATTCTTTGTTTTAGGTCAAATTACCGTTTTAAGAAGAGTGCATGGTATCTATAAAGAAGATAAAGAATTAAATAATAATTTGGAGAAAGGAAAAAATGAATAAGATTATAACAACAATTTTGCTTTTGGTATTCTGTATAAATCCGATATGTTTTGCAACTGAAATAATAGTTGGTTTAGATGGCCAAGCAAGGTATTCAGATGGTACTGTAACCCCGGTAAAGAAGGAAATAGTAAAAAAAGAGGCTGCAACTCCTAAAGTTTCAATTGAAACAAAGGCTGAACTTGAAAAGATAATTAAGCCTTATGAAAATAAGAATATAGCTATAATTAAAAAAGCAAATCAAAAAATTGATTATCAGAAAGCATTAACAAAGGCTCAAGACGCCGATTATAGATTTGGTGAACGTAGTTACTATTCTAAAAGTATGACCATACCTTTGCAAGATGGTGATTATGTAACATGGAATAAAACTGCCCGTAATTTACAATATGCTACAGAGTTTCATAAAGATGATTCTCCTATGGGTGTGGTTGAAATAAAAAAAATAAATAAAAAAACTGTTGTTTTTTATGAATATAGGAGCGAAGTTCCATCTTCACAAACTGCAACGTTAAAGCATATTATGATTGCATACAATGATAATAATAAAGCTGCATTTATTTATGATAAAAATTATAAACTGCGCTGCTGTCAATATCAAGGGCAAACTTATGCTATAGACTTACCTAATATGCCTGAAATTAGTCCTGTTGAGCTTGGAAAAATTGAAACCGCAGGAGACCAAATTCGCAGCAATACCGGTGAGGTTTTGAAAACAGGAGGAATGGCTATTGCCACCCTTCCGGTGATAGTTTTAGCAGCTCCTGTGTTTTTAATAGCATTGTTGACCTGGGATGGTTCGCACTAGATAGAATTAAATTTGGAGAACGGAAAAATGAAGAAGATTATAGCAACAATTTTGCTCTTGGTGTTTTGTATAAATCCAGTATGTTTTGCAAAAGAAAGGAACGCGACTTCTGGTATGTCAATTGAGAAAAAAGCTCAGCTTGAAAAGATACTCAAGCCTTATGAGAAGAAAAATATGTCGATAATAGAAAATGCAGAGAAAGAGATTAATTATCATGACGCAATAGGTTATGCCATAAACGGTAGTTATAAGAAGGGAGTTCGTGTTAAATCAAAAGAGGTAACTATACCGTTGCAAGACGGTGACTATGCAGAGTGGATTATGACAGATTTTAATACACAATATGCTATAGAGTATCATGAAAATGGCGTCTCGATGGGTGTAGTTAAAATCCAAAAATTAGATAGAAAAACTACGGTTTTTTATGAATACAGAATAATTGGAAACTCGTCATCCAAAATGGCACCATTGAAGCACATTATGATTGCATATAATGATAATAATAGAGCGGCATTTATTTATAATAAAAATAAACTACGCTGCTATCAATATCAAGGGCAAACTTATGCTATAGACTTGCCTAATATGCCTGCAATTAGTCCTGTGGATATGGAACAAATGAAAACCTCAGGAGATGTTGCTCGTAGCAATGCCGGGGAAGCTTTGAAAACAGCAGGAATGGTAGTTGCGTTTGCACCGCTTTTTTTACTGCTCATCTTAACCTGGGATGGTACAGCTTCTTGGCACTAAACAGAATAGAAATTTGGAGAAATATTTTATGGAACACTTAATTATTACGCATAACGTGAAACTTTTCACAGTTGGTTTGTACATTTTTCTGTTTGCATTAATGGGACTTTTTAAAGTAATGCAATTCATGAAAAAAGATGTAGAGAACTGGTTAATCAGAACTCGTTCATTTATTTTTATTGCATTGATTTTTACGGTAGGTTTATCAACTAATGTATTATGTGCAATTCTGTTTATAACTCTTTTAAGTTATCTGGCATTAAAAGAATTTTTCTCGTTTATGCCGACAAGAACTACTGACAGAAGAGTTTTACTCTGGGCATATTGCGCAATTCCTATTCAGTTTTACATAATCTACATTCACTGGGCAACATTGTTCTACTTGTTTATTCCTTTATATGTATTCTTGTTAATCTCTATGAGAATGGTTATGGTTAGTAATACAGAAGGTTTCTTAAAATCTTTAGCAACAATTCAATACGGTTTGATGACATCAGTATACGCATTGGGTTATTTAGCATTAATTCTTATAATCCCGTTTAAGTATAATCCTGTTGGCGGAAGTGTAGGACTTTTATTGTTTATTCTGCTAGTAACAGTATCAAACGACTTTATGCAAATGGCTTGTGGTAAAGCATTTGGTAAACATAAAATTATTCCTAAAGTTAGTCCGAATAAAACCTGGGAAGGATTTATCGGTGGTGTTATCGGCTCAACTTTATTAACTATATTGATTGCACCTTATTTAACACCATTAACTCTTACTCAATCAGCTTTTGCAGGATTTGTTTTAGCAATTGCAGGCTTTTTTGGCGATGTTACAATGTCTGCTGTTAAAAGAGATATGGGAATTAAAGATACAAGTTCTCTGATTCCGGGACACGGCGGAGTGTTGGATAGATTTGACAGCTTGATTTTTACAGCTCCTCTGTTCTTCCACTTCTTTGCATATATTAATACTATAGTTATTACTAAAGGGGGTTAATAATGTTTGCAAATTTAGTAAGGTATTTATTCTTCTTGATATTCGTAAAACCGTTCATTTATCTTGTGCTTGGGGTGAATGTTATCGGTGCTGAATATTTACAAAAAATATCAAAGGAACCTGGTGTTATAATTACAAATCATAATTCGCATGTTGATATTCTGCTCTTAATGAGTTTGTTTTCTTGCGGACAGATTCTGAAAATTCATCCGGTTGCGGCTGCAGATTATTTTTGTAATACAAAACTTAAAGCATTTATTTTTAAAACACTTTTGGGAATTATTCCTCTTGATAGAAAAGTGAAAAGAATGCATAAGGAAGATATTTTTAAAGACATTAATGAATCTTTAAAACGAGGAGAAACAATAATTATCTTTCCTGAAGGCACAAGAGGGGAAGATAATACAATAAAAAGCTTTAAGAGCGGAATTGGTCATATTGCGCAGATGAATCCTGATGTGCCTGTTTATCCTATGTATATAAACGGGCCGGATAGAATTCTTCCTAAGACTGATTTTCTGTGGGTTCCGTTTATTTGTGATGTTTATGCAACAGAACCTGTCAAATATGATAATACTTCTCCAAAAGAGTTTGCGGAAAAACTCCACAGTATTGTTTTAAACCTTAGAGATGAACATAAAAAGAAAGAGGAATTATAGGTGAAACTTGTTACATTGATACTTACTGTAATTTTCTTTGCGATTCTGTATAATTTAGCGTTTGAAGTTTTGACAAACAGACAGATTGTATTTGGATTTATGGGATTAGTTACAGTAACGATTTTGTATTTCTCATTGCGTTTATGTTTTATGAAAGATGATAAGTAAATAAGAAAGGAAAATATTATGGAATCACCAAGAAGAGAGATTAAGACCCGTAATACAAAATGGGCTCAAGCATTAGCATCATTTATTGCAACCAAAACAAATATAACACCGAATATGATTTCTGTATTTAGTATATTGTTTGCAGCGATTGCGTTTTTAGGATATTGTCTGTATGCAAATCCGATTTGTGTGGGCAAATTTTATTTTGTTATTCCGATTATAATTATTTTCGGGATTCAGATGAGACTTATATGTAACCTCATTGACGGTATGGTTGCGGTAGAAGGTGGGAAAAAATCTGTAGTTGGCGGAATTTATAATGAATTTCCCGATAGAATTTCTGATACTCTTATTCTAGTTGGTGCAGGTTTTGCAGGTATTACTTTTGGTTCTGTTTTATTAGGTTTTGTGGCTGCTTTGCTTGCGGTTTTAACTGCATATACAAGATTACTAGGCGGAACCGTTGGAGCTGATCAGTATTTTATTGGGCCAATGGCAAAACAGCACAGAATGGCTTTGCTAACTGTTGCGGCAGTGGTATGTTTATTTCAGCCGCTTGTACCTTTAATTAATATAATAGTTTATCCTATTGTTTTAATTATCA
>CAMTNN010000027.1 GCA_947073895.1 uncultured cyanobacterium | reverse complement strand
CCGGGGATAAAGCAAGAGTTCAAATAACGAAGAAGAATAAGAATTTTGCTAATGCAAAAATAATTGAAATTATTGAACCATCTCCATATAGAGTGAAGCCTTTTTGTCCGATGCAAAATGTTTGCGGAGCATGTCAGTTCCAATTTATCGATTATGATTATCAGCTCAAGTTAAAAAAAGAAATTGTTGAAGACACTATGCGCGGGATAGAGGCAGAAATCCGTGATGTAGTTCCGAGTCCGCAAGATAGAGAATACAGATGCAAAATACAGTATCCAATATCTGAAACTCGTGATTCAAAACGAATTCTTGCAGGATATTATAAACCGGCTTCGCATGAATTAGTTAATATTAAATATTGTCCGATTCAACCCGAATATTGTGATAAAATTATTGATTTTATCAGAACTGCAGCACAAGAATGCGGAATTAGCGGTTATAAAGAAAAAAGTCACTCAGGCGATTTAAGGCATGTTGTTATCCGCTCTTCTTCTTATAATGGTAAAAACCTTGTAATACTGGTTGTTAATTCTACCCGCGTTTTTGATAAGCTCAAAAAACTGGCGAATAGAATTTATACAGAGCTGGATAATATTGCAGGAGTAGGAGTTAATTTTAATTCACAAAAAACTAACCTTATTTTAGGCAAAGAAACTCAAATTCTTGAAGGAGAAAGTTATATTGAAGAACAACTTTGTGACAAAATCTTTAAAGTAGGTGCAGAAACTTTTTTCCAGGTAAATCCAAAGAGCGCAGATAATATATTTAGATTTGTTAAAGATTATATTTCAAAGAACTTTGAAAAACCTCTTATATTGGATGCTTATGCAGGAATTACTACATTTGGAATTTGTTTGTCTGATGTTGCAAGAAAAGTTGTAAGCGTAGAAGAAGTAAAAGCTTCTGTTCAGCTTGCTGATAAAATAGTTAAAGAAAACGGTATTAAGAATGTTGAATTGCATAACATGGATGCTGGCATGTTTTTTGAAAAAGAACTTAAAACGAAGGGGCGCAAATTTGATGTAACAGTTCTTGACCCTCCGAGAAAAGGTTGTACGCCTGAAAGTTTAGATTATGCTCTTAGACTCACTAAGGGTAAAATTATTTATGTTTCTTGTAATCCGGCTACTTTAGCAAGAGACTTGAAATATTTGATAGAAAAGGGATGTACAGTAGAATTTATCCAGCCTTTTGACATGTTCCCGCATACATATCATATTGAAAATGTGGCTATAATAAATCTTCCAACCGAATGTAAAGAAATGTAACAAAAGTTATCATCTTTGAAATTGACTTGTTTTTATATACTTATTATATATGTAAGACAAAAGATGGAAAGTTCAAACGATGACATTAGGATTTAATTCACAATTGAATATGCTTGGTATGGGCTCCGGAATGGGTTATCAGAACTTTCTAGGCGGTGGTCTTGGTATGAACGGTTTTGGAATGAACAGCCTATTTGGTGGTTGTAACATGTTCCAAAGCTGTGATGGTTCTGTTAACTATAATGCAATGGCTGGCATGGCTGTTGGTGGTGTAGTAACAAACTGCTTATTCGGTTTCCTTGGTCAGGTTGTACAAAACAGACAAGCTAAAAAAGCAGAAGAAGCTGCAAATTCAACACAAGCACAACTTGCTAATAAGTTAAAAGAATTAAATGCAAATGCGACTGTTGATAATTATAAAACTTATAATGCTGATAGTAAAAAATATGATGCAGCAAAAGAAGCAACTGCAACTCAGCAAACTAAAGTTGATACATTGACAAGTGAATTATCAGGTTTAGAAGCTGGTAAAACTGCTGCAGAAACAGCAATTGCAGATTTACGTACAGAATTAGGTGGTACACCAACTCCAACTGCAGAACGTCAAACAGCAATCAATACATTAATTGAAGGTCATAAAGAAACTATAGCTGAATACAATAAGAAAAAAGCTGATTTAGAAACTGAAAAAACACAATTAGAATCTTTAAAGGCAAAAGAAGCAACAGAAAAAACTGCATACGAAGCAGAACAGCAAAAAGTTGATGCATTAAAGGCTGAAATAGCTGGTTTGATTCAAACTCAAAATGCTGAAACAAATGAAACTGTTTTAAATAAGGCTGATGGTCACACTTGGCAGCAATCAAAAGGACATTTTGATGCAGATGGTAAATTTACATCAACAGAACAGGTAAAAAAAGGCGATGTAAGATATGCTATTCAACTTTATAGAAATGCAAAAGCAAAAGCAGGAAATGACGAGCAAGTTAAAAATTATGCCCAACAAGTTGTAACGTTATTTGATAAACTTTCCCAAGATGATCAAGGTGACAAGAGCTTAGTAGCAGCATATAATATTATTCTTCAAGATACTTTATAATATGTAATCTTATAAATATTAACTTTTGTAACAAACAGACTCAATAATGAAATTGAGTCTGTTTTATTAACTTTATATATATGTAAGATTAAGAAGAAAGACGCTAATATGGGACTTATATCTGATAAAAGTATACAAATATACGGTACTGGCAAAGATCAAATTGATGTTGCCAAGGAGAATCGTTTAAGAAATCCAAATGGAAGCCATACCTTGCTAGGAGTTCTTTTATCACAAGGATTGCCTTCTCTTACATATGGTGTTTGTAATATGATAGAGCAATCGGCTTCTAAAGAAACTGATTCAGCTCCAAAAACAGATCCTGTACAAACAACTTTAGATTCTTATAATACACCAGAGGCTATAGCTGTTAAAACGGCTATAAAGTCTAAGAACAAAGAACAAGTTAAAACGGCGTTGCAAACATTTCATAATAAGTATCAGACTTATGCTCCGTTTGAGACAGTAGCTCGAACTTGTGGCTTAATGAAATAAATTATTAACTTTTGTAAAAAAATATTTTGGGCATGTGCCATGATTTTGGAATTTGTTGTAACATGCTTTGTATCAACTATCCCCAAAATCTCCTCCCAAAATTATAAAGAGATAAATAGTTAGACGGTTCATTAATTGGACCGTTTTTTTTTGTGCTACGCACGTAGACATTTTGTTGGGGATAAATATTGAAACTACAAGCTGGTATGATAATATCCATTTTATTCGTCAAGCAGGTAAGTATATATTTTTTCAATCTTGTAGTAGAATATTGTTATGAGAAAAAAAGTATTAGGGACAGTTTGTATTTTAGCGCTTTCAGCGGTTTTATCCGGTGGGCATGTTTTGGCAGCTTCAGCAGGAGCATTTGCTCAGCATTATGATTCTGCGCAGGCTTATTTGAATCAGGGGCAGTATTCTTCTGCAATTGTAGAGTTTAGAAAAGCTCTTCGTATAAATTTTATGGACAATTCTGCCAGAATTGGTTTGATTAATTCTTTCCTTGCGCGTGCAACTTATTATGCTAACCATGAAAAGAATTACGAAAAGGCTGCAAATGATTTCAGAAGTTCTTTGTTTTATTTAAAGATGTATCCGACCAAGGAACAATCCGTTCAAAATTCTGCGAGCATGATTGCTTCTGCTCAAGAGAATTTGAGCCAATGTTTGAAGGTTATCGGATTTGATAAAACAGCTTCTTCCAGATATAAAAAAGCAGAGGAACTGCGAGCTATGGGAAATTTCTCTGCTGCTGCTTATGAATTTTCTCAAGCTGCTCAGAGTGAAAATATTGCTTCAGAATCAAATGCACAAATTGCTGATTTGATGAAGCTATTAGGTAATGAACAACGTTCTGCTGATTATTATAAAATCGCGCTTGATTTAAAACCTGCTGATAGTGCTATGCGTATGAAATACGCAAGAACTCTTGATAAATTAGGACACTATGATGAGGCTGTTACCCAATATAATGCCGCTCTTGCTAACAGCAAAGGAGATATGGAAGTTCTTTATGCACTTGAACGTATTTATTTAAAAAAACTTGCCCAGACTCCATCTGACGCGGAACTCAATGCGAATATAGGTGCAATTAAACAGGCTCAGGGTGACTTTGAAGGTGCATTAGCTTATTACAGCAAGGCTGAACAAATTAATCCTAACAATGTTAACACAAGACTCAATGTTGGAACTTTATTCCAACAAAAGAAAGATTATCAAAAAGCTATAAAATCTTATGATTCAGTTCTG
The DNA here is from genome assembly GCA_947073895.1 of uncultured cyanobacterium. Lineage (GTDB taxonomy): Bacteria > Cyanobacteriota > Vampirovibrionia > Gastranaerophilales > Gastranaerophilaceae > CAG-196. Next base: position 8,662 of record CAMTNN010000027.1, on the reverse strand, counting down.
GTACTTTATCCTGATAATGTTCAGGCAAATTTGTATAAGGCTCAGGCATTATCGGAGATGGGTAATAAAAAAGATGCGCTAACGCTTTATAAAAAAGTATTATCTTTAGACCCTGCAAACCATACTGCAAAAGCAGAACTTGCCGGTGTTATGCGAGATGCAATGTCTCCTCAGGAATATATAAGTTATTTGAGCCAAAATCCTGATAAGACAAACCAAGCTTTATTATATGATTATGCATATAAATTGCATAAGGAAAATAAACTTGATGAAGCAATTACTGCGTATAGAGCTGTAATTAATACTAATGCTTCAAATGTTGATGCGTATGTTAACTTGGCAATTTGCTATGCTGCACAAAATGATTATAAAAATGCTCAGAATATTTTGAATACTGCAAAATCTAAGTTTCCTGCAAATAATCTTGTTTTAAAAACATTACAGGATGTTCAAAAAGATACTGTTTCATCTGCGCTCGCTGAAGCATCAAGCAGTTATGAAAATAAAGATTATAAAAAGGCATTGTCGCAATATTTGGCGGTTTCTCCCGCAAGTGAGGATTCATTGTTAGGTGCAGCTGCTTGTTATCAAGCGTTAGAAAATTTTGACAAGGCAATTGAAGCTTATCAAAAAGCCGAAAAATTGGCTCCGAATAATGCTGAAATACCGTATTATATTGGGTATTTGTATTCAGAACAGCAAAAATGGCTTGAAGCTGAATCATATTTAAAAAAAGCTGTAAAATTAAATCCGAATTCGGAAGCGAAAAACTTACTTCCTTATGTGTTGCAAAATTTCTCTATTGCAGCTTTAGGTGATGCAATTGCATTATATGAGAAAAGTAATTTTGAAGGAGCTTTAACAAAATTTAATGAAGTTCTTAAAAAAGAAGCAAATAATGCGTATGCTTATTATTACAGAGGTTTAATTTATGATGAGCAGAAAAAAACTCAGCTTGCTATTAATGACTATTTGCAGGCGTTAAAAAACTCATCAGAACTACCAATTGCTAACTATATGCTTGCAGTTGACTATGATTCATTAGAAAATTATAAAGAAGCATTTAAATACTATCAAACCTTTGTTTCAGTTTATACAACTGAAGACGAGTATTTACAGTATGCTAAGTCAAGAATGGAAGAATTGAAGCCGTATGCAGGTTAAAGATTTAATATCAAGCAGGGTGTCATTAGCACCTATGGCAGGGATTACGGATTATGTTTTGCGCTCGCTTATAAGGGAGCATTCTAAGAGCTGTCTTTTAACAACAGAAATGATTAGTTCTGAGGCATTAACACAGGTTAAGAACACGGATATTGTTAAACGAGACGAGAATCATTCTCCAATTTCATACCAATTGAGCGGACATAAGCCAAAAATGATGGCGGACAGTGCTGAATACTTGCAGCGATTTGCGGATATGATTGATATTAATATGGGTTGTCCTGTTAACAAGGTTGTTAAAGGAACTGATGGTGCTGCTTTAATGCGAAATCCGGACTTAGCCCAAGAGATTGTAAGGACTGTAAAATCGCAAATATCTATTCCATTGAGTGTTAAGTTCCGTTTGGGTTACACAATGGATGAGTTGAATTACGTAGAATACGGGCAGAAAATGCAGGAAGCCGGTGCTGATTTTATAACTATTCATGGACGTACCCGTTCTCAAATGTATGGCGGTAAAGCCGATTGGAAACGTATTGCGGAACTTAAGAGAAATGTAGATATACCTGTTTTTGCAAACGGTGATGTTGTTTCAATTGAAACTGCAGTTCAGTGTTTAGAAGAGTCACAAGCGGACGGGGTTGCAGTTGGGCGAGGTGTTCTTGGTGATGTAACTTTGATTTCCAGAATAGAAAAGTATCTTAATAAAGGTGAATATTTACCACCGCCGACTTTGGAACAGAAAATCTTGGATATGAAAAAACATCTTATGCGTGAAATTGAATTCCGAGGCGAAGATGTAGGAATAAAGTTTGTAAGAAAGTTTTATCCATATTATGTAAACGGTTTTCAGGGAGCATCAAGATGTCGCGGCGAACTTGTTATGCTTGATAATTTAAAAGATATAATTTCTTTGCTGGATAGTATTATGTTGGCTAATAAGGCTTAGAAAATTCTTGTAAAAATTTATCAAAGTTTGTTATGTATTCTTTATCTAGAATCTCTTTTATTTTTTCAAGCTCACTGTTTGTTTTTGCTTTAGAAAGAACATCTATTAAAGCACTGTCAGACTGAAAGTAGCTTATATTAGTACAATATCTGTTATCTATTAAGTTGATAAGTCTTTGGGCAATATCTTTATTTTGGGAATCAATTGATTCAAGGATAGTTTTTATATAGTTATAATTATGGAAAATAACGTATTCACCATTCTTTTCTGTTTTTGTTAAAATAGCTTCAACTAAATCTACATTGTCTTTTGTTATTGCTGGCAATAATTCTGCGCATTTAGTTGCATTAATATCTGAAACTGCTTTTATTTCATAGAATGTTCGGTAAACTTCCGAATTATCTTCTGTTAACTTAGGCAGTATTGTTAAGATATCCTCAACATCGTGAATGTACATGCCGGAACCATTCTTTTTCTCCGCATTTAATAAAACTTCCGCACATTTAGGAGTTTGAGTTTCTTCTACCTTTTTGGCTAATTTTGATAAATCGCGAAGTTTTAATTCGGTTTTACTGCTCTTTTTTCTTGTTGAAAGCAGAATTCTCCAAATATCAACATTTTTTTCATCAACACTTTTTAAGCATTCTGTTAAGCGTTCGATTTCATCGGGTCGAATATTTGTGACATCTATTAATTCTTTTGCAACTTTTTGATTTTTATTATTAATACATTTGAGAACTTGTAAAATTTGACTTGGCGTAAAAGTTTGTCCTTGATAATTACTATGTTGTGCTGATTTTTGTGCCAATTGTTCCAGATATTTTATGTTATTTTCATTTGCTTCTTCGAGTAGGCTCTTTATTTCGTTTAATGTAAAACGATGGGTTTCTTTTATTCTTATAACATTACCAGTTGTTTTCATTTTTGCCAATTGTTTTAAAATAACTAATTTTTCATCAGTAAGTCCGCTGCTTATTTCTAAAACGCCATCTTTATTATTGAATAAAGCTCCTTTAGGGTCATTGTTTTTAATGAAATTATATAACGCATCATCAATCTGACCTCTTTTGATTCCGCATGCGAGTTTATCAAAGTACTTTTTATATATTTCTTTTCCGCCCCAAATTCCTCCCGTTGCAGCAGCTGCACTTATTGCTAATAATCCTAATATACTGCTGTATCCATTATTATCTTTTTTTGTTATTGAAGAAAGTTCTACTGTGTCACTATTTTTAGCAGGCATGGTTTTTAAAGGGGCTGATTGTGCACCTTTGAATTCGTTTCTATAAATTTTTGGAATTGAAGATGAAACTTCCATTAAAAACCTTCCTAAAATTATTAAAAGTTATAATAATCAAAAATTGCTATAATTTGTATATTTACTTAAAATAACTTAATAAAAAACGCAATTTTTCTTAGTCTGTCGTATTTATATATTTAGGTATTGTATGACAGATAATAATTTAAATATTCAACATGCCCCAAAGGCTTATACAAATCCTAAGGCTATGGTACCGCAAATGATGGTGACATATCCTGTTATTGTGAATTCGGATAAGGATTTGCGTGATGCATTTATTTCTGCTAAGAAAAAGCGCGGTTTGTTTGCAAGAATATTAAATCCAATTTTACCATCATCTGTTTCAGGGAAGAAAATAAAAAAACAAATGGATTTATATAAACTTGGCCGAATTGACAAAAAGCAAGTTCAAAACTCTATTAAGAGATATGAGACCTCAAATACAAATACTTCTGATACAATTACCGATAGTTTAGCTTCAATTTTAGGCATGAGTGCAGGATTTGTAATAAAGAAAACCGAAACTTTTGCCAATCTGTTTACAACAAAATACAAAACAAGAGTTGCTTTATTAACTGCTGCTGCATCGATTGCAACCGGATTTACTTCAAAACTGCTTCTAAAAGGTTTGGATATTGCAGGCATGAATAAAGAAGGACGTAAAGAGCAATCTTTTGTTTCAACTTTAAAATCAGGGGCTTTAGATGGTATAGCAGGATATGGCGCGGTTCTATCTCCTTATTTGATTCCTGTTGGAATTGCTGCTAACATATTTGCTCGTTATACCAAGGGAAAAGAAACTCCGTCATTATCAGATTTCTTAGAAAAACAAAAAGATAATCTTGCAGTAGGTGTAATTTGTGCAGCTGGAGTTTCTGCTGTTGCAGCACGCGGACATATTAATATATCAAAAATTACTAATGCTATTAAGGCTGCTGCAATAAATAAAAAACATACAATTACCTATCGACCTCCTGCAGGTCAGTTGACAGAATTTCAACAGTTAGCTCGTGATATCGGGTATGATTTAAGTGTGCTTATTAAAGGTGATAAAGTCGATCCTACAGGTTTGGCTAAGCTTGATGAAGATTTTATGCGTATTCTCTTAGAGAAAGGGCATAATGGGCAAATTGATGACAAAATTAAAAAGCTTGAGCTTGAAAACATATTCTTGCCTAAATATTTGCAGACAGTAATTGATATTCCGGAAGAGCAGCAACTTAAACTTTGTAAACAAATCGACCAATTAGTTGAAGGTTATAATGCTCGAAAAGGTCGTGGGTCATATAACGGCCGTGACTGGAATTTTAACGGTGAAGAATATGTTATAGATAAAACATTGCAAGAACTTGAAACTAAAGGCATGGATATTAACGGGCTTAAGGATTTACAAGGAATTCTTAAGAAAATCAAGAGTAAATGTTCGACTTCAAGAACTGTAGAAGAGGCACAAAGTTTTCTAAATTCTGAATTTGGAAATAAATATATTATTATTAAACCATGTGGAGTTGGTTCTGTTGCTGAAACTTATGTGGCAAAAGATAATAATTCAGGCGAAGTTGTTATTGTAAAAGTAGTTAAAGATTATTTCTTGCGTGAGGATAAGATTGCAAAAGATAAGCGTAAAATCCTTGATAAGATTAATCAACGATCACGCCGGGATTATTCTTGGATGTCAAGACAGACTATATACTCTCCTGAGAGAAAAAAATATGATATAAATCAAATTGATAATATGTTTAGGGTTTGGGGCGGAGAAATTAATTTGACTCAAGAAGCTGTTGCCGCAAGAGGTGTTGGAGAACAAGCTACAACATTTAATTCTGTAGGTGTAATTGAGGCAAAAAACAGTATCTTTGTTATGAAAATGGCGGATGGGCTTGCTCTTGATAGTGAAAAATTTGTCTCAGAATGGAAAAAGGCAAATCTTACAGAGGGTGATTTTAAAAACTTTGTCGAAAATTATGTCAAAGCTTACTGTGAACAATTGTTTGCTCTTCCTAAAGCCGGTGAAAAATTTGTTCAATCAGATCCTCATTGCGGAAATATTATGGTTGCTATTGATAAAATAAAAGATATTAATAACGGTGCACGTCCGATTACGATTATTGATTATGGAAATACAACCAGAACAGAACAAGCTCAGGCTATAAAGAATTTATTTAATCATCTTGATTATTTGGTAGGTAATACTGATTCTATTGCAGAAGCTATGCTTGAAGGAGCTAATCTTGGTAATAATAAACGAAGTGATATAGTAAAAGAGCTTTCCAAAGCATTGAAAGAATCAATTTACAATCCTGATACAAAGGTTGATGTTGATAATCCTGTTAAAATCTTTTCAACAGTAAATAGTTTTTGTCTTGATTTTATGCAAAAGAAAAATATTATACCTAACGCTTCTCATATTAACCAGATGAAGGCAGAGGAAACATATATTATTTCTAATTTAGGATGTTTGAAAAATATTGCAGATGAATGTAAGTATGATTTATCCAAGGCAATAGACAGAGATGAAATTATTAAATTGTTAGTATCGGAAATGTCTAAAGCTACAGAAGATGCGGCTAAATACAATCCTACATTAACCTATAGAGAAATAATGAAACGTTATGATTTCTTTATTAGCCATCCAGAAGAAGCTTTAAGTAGTTTAGGCATTAATTTTGGAATTGTTTAAATATCAACATTTGACATCATGCTTATAAGGGTATCAATAGTATTTTGCATGTTTACACTATCTGATGTTCTTTGTTGTAAAAACGCATTAACTTGAGGTATCATTTCAATTGCAATATCGAGTTTAGGGTTTGAACCCGGTGTATACATACCAACATCGATTAAATCCTTGTTTTCGCGGTACATTGCAAGGATTTTTCTCATTTTTGCAGCAGCCTCTTTATGCTCAGGAGAGGCAATTGCGGACATAAGTCTCGAAATGCTTCCTAAAACGTCAATTGCAGGGTAATGGTTTGCCTCGGCTACTTTTCTTGATAAGAAAATGTGACCATCCGTAATCCCGCGCACCGTATCTACAATAGGGTCATTAATATCGTCACCTTCCATAAGTACTGTATAAAATGCTGTAATAGAGCCTTTAGGACTGTTACCAGCTCTTTCAAGTACTTTTTGAAGCCATGAAAAGATTGAAGGCGGATAACCTTTCATTGTAGGAGGTTCGCCCAAAGAAAGTCCAACTTCACGTCCTGCCATTGCACAACGCGTAACTGTGTCGGTCATTAAGAAAACTTTTTTCCCTTGATCACGGAAGTATTCGCATACGGCTGTTGCAGTTAACAAACATTTTTGTCTGATTAACGGTGGCTGGTCACCTGTTGAACAAACTAAAACAGATTTTTTCATGCCTTCAGGTCCAAGAGCGTCTTCAACAAACTCTTTTACTTCCCTTCCACGTTCTCCGATTAGAGCTACGACGTTAACATCGGCATCGGAATTCCTTGCAATCATGCCCAGCAAGGTACTTTTACCAACTCCTGAACCTGCAAATAGACCCATACGCTGTCCGCAGCCAAAGGTTAAGCATGAATCAATTGCACGAACACCTGTTGAGAACATCTCTGTAATAATAGGTCTTTCAAAGGGCCCCGGAGGAGGTCCGTCAACATTTTTCCAGACGGCATTTTCTATATTAAGAGGTTTCCCGTCAATAGGGTCTCCTAAAGGACTTATTAATCTACCTAAGAGAAAATCTCCAACAGGAATTATAATCGGATTTCCTGTTGTGGTAACTAAACTTCCTTGACCGATTCCAGCTCCGTCGTATAAAAGTAATAGTTGGGCAACATCGCCTTTGAATGCGGCAACTTCTGCAGGCTTTCTTTCGCCATTTGCAGCTTCAATGTAGCATAAATCGCCGATTTTAAGTCCGGGAAGTTTAACTTCAACCGTTAATCCCAGAAGTTTTGATACACTTCCTTTATATTGATATAAGTCAACGCTCTCTAATTTATTGTGAACCTGCCCTTTTAGCCTGTCCAAATATTCCTGATTAACACCATCCATAGAATTATTTTATCATAATAATAAATATTATTACAAATGTTTACAAAGAGATTAATTTATGTTACTATTTACAGGAGAGAATGTAAGATAAGAGGGCTATTAGAAAATGCTTATTGAGAAATATTTGGAAGTTGTTGTAAAACAAAGAGGTTCCGATTTACATATTTCTGCAGGTTTACCACCGGTTGTTCGTATTGATGGTAACTTACAGAGAATGGATGTTCCAGCATTGAAACCGGAAGAAGTAGAATTGCTTTTATTCTCAATATTAAACAAAGAACAAAGACGTAAGCTTGAACAAGATTGGGAATTGGACTTTTCCTACGGTGTTCAAGGTTTAAGCCGTTTCAGGGTTAATATTTATAAAGATAGAGGAAATTATGCGGCTGCTTTTCGTGTGATTACTTCAAAAGTTCCTTCTTTCAAAGAATTAGGTTTGTCTGATACTGTTAGAAAAATGGCAGAGAAACCAAGAGGGTTGATTCTTGTAACAGGGCCTACAGGTTCAGGTAAATCAACAACTCTTGCTGCGATGATTAACTATATTAATGAAAATCGTTCAGAACACATTTTGACAATTGAAGACCCTATCGAGTTTATTCACCCGTCAAAACGTTCAATTATTCACCAAAGAGAATTGGGTCAAGATACAAGAAGTTTCGCTAACGCACTTAAATCAGCACTTCGTGAAGACCCTGATATTATTCTTGTTGGTGAGATGCGTGACTTAGATACTATTAGATTAGCGCTTACTGCTGCAGAAACAGGTCACTTAGTATTTGGTACTTTGCACACCTCATCTGCTTCACAAACAATTGACCGTATTATTGATGTATTCCCTGAAGGTCAGCAACAACAGGTTCGTGTACAGCTTTCAAACTCATTAGTAGCTGTATTCTCACAAACTCTTATTCCATTGTTGCAGCCGGATGGAACAAAACAAGGTCGTGTTATGGCGCAAGAAGTTATGTTGGTAATCCCTGCTATTGCTAACTTGATTCGTGAATCTAAAGCTGCACAGATTTATTCTACAATTCAAACAAGCTCAGGTTCTGGTATGCAAACTCTTGAATCAGCACTTGCTTTATTATTTAAACAAGGGTTGGTTACAATTGAGGATGCATTAGCTAAATCTTCTAAACCTGGTGAGTTGAAACGTTTGATACAAGGTTAATTCTAATATTATGTAGTACACAGGAAGCTGAACGCTTTCATACGTTCAGCTT
>CAMTNN010000026.1 GCA_947073895.1 uncultured cyanobacterium | reverse complement strand
CAAAGAAGCTTCCTCAAGGTTCATAACAACAATATTAGAAGTCTCAAGCACAGGCTTAATCTTCTCAAACCCCTGTTTCAAACTTGTAGTACCTGCATTAAATGCAACAATAATATTATTTTCATGCGCAAATTTAACAAGTGGTTCAAGTATTTCATTGGATTTACTGTTCAATGGTGCAACATAAAGCCAATCCGCACTCTTTAAAGCTTCAAAATCAATGTCCTCAAGTGCTATACAAGAATTTGCTCCTCTATTAGTCAAAACTGTTCTATCACCCTGAAAACTAACCAATATAACAGAAAATCCCGTCGATAAAGAGTTATCCTGAATAATATTATCTAACTTAACCTCAGAAGATTTTAAATGTGCTAAAATACCCGCGGAATAAATATCATCACCTATCTTACAAATAGAAGAAGTGTCATGCCCGAGTTTAGCAAAATTTGATGCAGTATTAACACCGCCTCCGCCGACATTTGTAGAAAAACCGCTCATATCAATCTTTGAGCCGTAAGGATAACTCATAAAATCAGAATTTTTATTTTTAGAACAAACTGATACAATATTTGCTTCATCGCATTCTACAAAAACGTCCATAGTTGCACTACCGATTGTAATAACTTTTAGCATATTAATATCTCCCTTTTTCGTTATTATAACATAACATTATTGAACCTGCTTGCAACAGAGGGTAATTTGTTGCTTGCCAATTGGCCAAATGTTAAAAAATGTAAAAATATTAAATAGGCATGGTGTAATTTTTATACAGTTAATCTATAATGTTTGTATACAAGGATATGTGAGGAATATATAAACCCCTCGAGAGCTTTAAAGTTGGGGTTTGTTGTTCAAATAAGTATAGTTTAGGGATTTGACGACAGCTATCACAAGTTGTCTTGGAAAGGTTAAAGGGACGAATGGCTCTTACAATTAACACGAATGTGTCTTCAATTATCGCACAAAGAAACCTCAATAACGCAACAAATGCGTTGAATACCTCTATAGAGAGAATGACTACAGGTTATAAAATTAACCATGCGAAGGACAATGCAGCAGGTTATTCAATTGCTAATTTATGGGTAACTCAATTAGGTTCACTTGATGTGGCAGCTGATAACGCAGCGAATGGTTCGGATATGTTGACAACAGCAGAAGATACGTATTCATTGTTAACAAGTCATATTCAACGTGTTAGAGACTTAACAGAGCAAGCTGCTAACGGAACTTATGGTTCTCAGTCATTGAAAGCTATTCAGTCAGAAATTGAAGCAAGATTGCAAGAAGTTAACAGAATTGCTGCGAACGCTGAGTTCAACGGAATTAAATTAATGGCATACAGTACTAAAAAAGATGCCGATAACTCAAAAGTTGGGATTACAAGCAGAGGTGTTGACCTTCAAGTCGGATTGTATGCTGATGAAAACAGCCGAATTAATCTTGATGTGGCTTTGTTTTCAGATTCAAGTTTGAACGGTTTATTTAGAGATGGTTCTTTTATGCCGAAAAATTCTGAAAGTGGGCAGACTTTCGAGCAGCTGATAACTGCTGCTGGTGGTGATATATCTGATTTTAGTAATAAAGATGGTATAGATAACTTAAAAGCTTTTGCTGCTGCTTGTTCCGGTTTAAAGGTTCAGGATGGTAACTTGTATTTGCAGGATGGTAAAGATTTTGGCGCAAAAGAAATGCTTGCATTTTTGGATGCTGCTATTAATGATATTTCAGACCGTGTAACGAAAATCGGTGCGGTTCAAAACCGAGTAACATCAGCTATAACAGCTCTTGATGTTCAGTCACAAAATATTACTTCGTCACTATCGACATTGCGTGATGCTGATGTGGCGGAAGAATCTTCTAACTATATTCAGTCTCAAATATTGCAGCAAGCGTCTGCAACATTGCTTGCAACAGCTAACCAGCTGCCAAGCATAGCTTTGAACTTAGTATAGTAAAAACGTAAATTTAATTTGTTGTTGATTGGGATATGTACTTATATGTGGGATTGGATTCATTCAATCCCTTTTTATTTTTTATAACAAGGGTCGGAGCACATTTTGTATTACTACCGGCTGATATAGTTAATTGTCCGTGCTCCTCTGCTGACTCTGCTACGAGTTGGTTCGCGTTGGTTGTATTTTTAACAAGGGTCGGACGACAATAGTGGGGCTACAAGTGTGAATAGGAGCTACGGGTCGTCCTCTGCTGACTTTGCTACGAGTTGGTTCGCGTTGGTTGCAATTGGTGTTTCTATTATAAGTATAGCGTTTTGTGCAGAGGGAGGCAGGTTTTCTATTGTGAATTATTGTAAAAAAAATGTAACGATTTGTATATAAAAAGCAATTTTTTGTTGTGAAATGTTTTATACTAGGTGGGTAGAAGTGTTATGAATATACAGCCGATTCAAAATAATGATTTAGCAATGGGAAAAGGCCCTAACAAGCCTAATCCCAGAAGTATAAAGAACCGCATCAAACAGTATATAGTTGATGCGGCACCCACTAATACCTTTAACGACGGAGAAAACACACTCAAAAACTGGATTAAATTCGATGAAAAAATGTCCAGACCGGCAGAAAACAGAGGTGTAATGGGTGGTACCGCAATCCTTTTACAGCCAGCCATTGACGCTTCTAACAAACGAGTAGATAAAGAAACCCGACAGGTTTCCATTTGCAGAACTATAGCCAAAATTATCGCCGGAACCGGAGTCGGTATGCTTGTTCGAGGCTCTGCATACAAAATGGTTGAAAATATGACAAATCCGGAAGCAAAAGATAAGTGTGCAAGAAAACTGCTTCCTTCAAAATACATAGAAGAACTCTCTAAAAATCCAAAACTTATGAAAAACTATCGCAGTGCACTTTCTACCGGAATTGCGATAGCCGCAATGTGTATAACAAACTTCGCTCTGGATGCACCCCTGACAGTATTTCTGACAAACAAATTTACTGCAGCTGCAAAACTAAAGGAGGGTCAAGATGAAAAACGCGCTTGATACCGTCCTTAATTGGATTGCCGAAAATTTTAGAAAAGATGCTTCCAAAATGCTTATTTGGACAGGTGTTGCAGGCTGGACATTGTCCTCTTTAGCTCAAGTCGGTGCAGTTTTGTTTAACAACAATATTTCAAACGAAAAGAAAAGTTTCCTTGTGCCACAGGAAATGGCTGACGCTGCTGTAAATATCGGTTCATTCTTTTTAATTACACAAGCTGCAAAAAAAATGACTGCTAAGCTTTTTTCTACAGGCAAATTCGCACCGCAAAAAGTTCGTACATATCTAGAAAAAAATAAAGATTTATATGCTAATAAAATAGGAAAACTCAATTTCGACCTTGATGAAGTCTTAAAAACTCACAAAGATTTTCCAAAAGATGAATACTATGCATGTAAAAACTTCGGAACCACAATAGCCACCGTTGGCGCCGGAATTGTTTCTTCAAACATTGTTACACCTATTTTAAGAAACAATATGGCTTCTAAAATGCAGAAAAACTATATTAGCAAAAAACAAAATGAGACTCCTCAAGTTACACGACCTACCGGCATGCGTGTTTGATTGAATTAATTCCCGAATTCGGCTAGAATTATTAAAGGGAGGATTTTATATGGAGTTTGAATACGGAATAATAGGCGGGGGTCCGGCTGGTTATACTGCCGGGATGATGTTAGCAAAACAAGGGCACAGTGTAGTTTTGTTTGAAAAAGAAAAACTGGGCGGGACTTGTTTAAATCGAGGATGTATTCCAACAAAATCACTTCTTCATTCTTCCGAAGTTTACAGACAAATACTTAGTTCTTCAGAATATGGATTAGATATTAATATTAAATCATTTGATTTTTCTAAAATAATTGAAAAACGAGACAAAACAGTTGAAAAAATCAGAAAATCACTTGAATTAGCAGTTAAAAATTCTGGAGTAAATGTAATTTATTCAGAAGCTTCTGTTTTGGACGACAAAACTATCCTTGCAAACGGTGAAGAATATAAAGTTTCCCATATTATAACAGCTATAGGTGCAAAACCAAGAGAACTAAAAGGGTTGGAATTTGACGGAGAATTCATTTTAAGTTCTGATGACGTATTAAAATGCGACAAACTTCCTAAATCCGTATTAATAATAGGCTCAGGTGCAATCGGAATTGAATGGGCAAGAATATTTTCTAACTTCGGTGTCGAAGTTAGCATTGTAGAGCTTGCAGAACACTTAATACCATTGGCTGATATCGAGGTCTCAAAACGAATAGAGCGCATTTTTAAGCAGAAAAAATTAAAATATTATCTTAATGATTGTATAGAAAAAATTGAGAATAAAGTTGTGACCTTAAAATCAGGTATTGAAATTGAGCCGGAATTTATTTTTTCAGCAGTAGGAAGAGTTCCTGAAAAATTAGATTTCGGAACTGCAATTGGTGATTCATCAGGAGAAATTCAACTTGCGCACTATGCAATTTCACAAGCAAATAAACTGGCATGCGGAGTGGAATACAGGAAAGATTTAATTCCTTCTGTAATCTACGGTGAACCTGAAATTGCTTGGGTTGGTCTTCGGGAACAAGATTGTGACGAAACATACGAAAAACAAATGCTCCCAATAACAGCACTCGGAAAATCATGGTGCGATGATTCAACTGACGGATTCATCAAGCTAATAACCAAAGATAATTTTATTGCAGGAGCTCATATAGTATCTAAAGAAGCTTCCGCTCTAATCCATGAAGTATTGATTGCAATGCAGAACAACATTCCTGTAGATAAACTTAGAGAAGTTTGTTTTGCACATCCGACATACTCGGAAGGAATTTATGAACTAGTTTGCAGATAAAAAAAAACCTTTCTTAAAGAAAGGTTTGGAATCTTTTTCATTAATTCCTCATGTGTAGAAGGTTAGTGTGTAGGTTGTATGAAAGGTTGTGTTATGTGTTTCTTATGTATATATAAAGTATTTTTTATATCTTAAATTGCGCTTATGTATATATTTTGTTACAAATCTTAATAAGTATGTTAAAATAACATTATGAGAATATGCTTTATACCAATTGATAACCGACCTGTATGCTATACCTTACCAAGAGATATAGCTGCCATTGATGAAGAGATTGTGTTATTGCTGCCTCCTCGTGAATATCTTGGAGATTTAACAAAAACAGCTCAAATTGATAAAATATTAGATTGGATGAAGAATTTACCTGATTGTGACGCAATGGTGCTTTCGCTTGATACACTTGCTTATGGCGGGTTAATTCCTTCAAGACGAGGAAAAGAATCATTTGAAGAAATTCAGGCACGATTAAATCAATTAAAACCTTTATTAAAAAACAAAAAAGTATATGCGTTTTCAAGTATAATGCGAATTTCAAACAACAATTACAACGAAGAAGAAAAAGAATACTGGTCAGAATGGGGTAAAAAGATTTTTGCATATTCGTTTAATGGTGGAGGAGAGACTGATATCCCGCAGGAGATTTTGGAAGATTATATTGCTACACGCAAAAGAAATTTTGAGATAAATAAACTTTATCTTGATTGGAATTTCGAAACATTAATATTTTCAAAAGACGATTGCGCAGAGCGTGGCTTCAATGTTGATGAAGCTCATGAAATTGAAAAACTCGGAGGAAAAACAAAAACAGGAGCTGACGAGATTCCGCTAACTTTGTTAGCGCGTGCAATTGAGAAAGATATTAAAGTCTATGTGGAGTTTACCGAACCTGAACACAAAAACAAGATATCCAATTACGAAGATGTTTCTATTGAAAAATCGGTGGAAGGACAGCTTGAATTAGGCGGATTTACACGTGTTTTTTATAAAGACAAAGCTGATTTAATACTTATTGTTAATAACTTCATCGAAAAACAAGGCGAATACGTAATGGGGTGGGATACTCAACCGTATAAAAATATGTTTATTCCGCCTTCAAAACCTTATGCTATAGCGGATGTGCGCTATGCTAATGGTGCTGATAACAGTTTTATTGAGGACCTTTTGCCAAAACTTGATAAAAACTTTTACGGCTATGCCGGCTGGAACACTTCTGCAAATACCTTAGGTACAGTTCTTGCAGGAATAAAAGTAAAATGGGGCGCGGGTAAATATAATGACAATGCTTTTAAGAAGCTTCAAATAATCAGATTTCTTGACGACTGGGCATACCAGGCAAATGTCAGAGTTAACGGTCAAACCCCACAGCTTGAAGATTTAATGAAGCCGTATGAAGAAAAATTGAAATGCAGAAATATTAAATATACCTATCCTTGGAACAGAAGTTTTGAGATAGAAATTTCTTTGTGATAAAATCAAGGTATGATTAAACCTGAATTATTAATGCCAGCTGGCAATGTGGAAAAACTTAAATATGCGATTAAATACGGCGCAGATGCTGTTTATTTGGGCGTTGTTGATTTTAGTTTGAGAGCTATGAGAAAAGGGGAATTGATTACTCTTGATAATCTTAAACTTGCAATTGACACAGCGCATGAAATGGGTGCAAAAGCTTATCTGACCTTAAATATTTTTGCATTCAATAATGATATTAAACAGCTTGAATCAGCGATGGAAAAAATTACCCAAACATCTCCTGATGCTTTGATTATATCTGATGTTGGGATTATGAGACTTGCGCAAAAATATATGCCTAAAACTGATATTCACGTATCAACTCAGGCAAATATTCTTAACTATGAAGCAGTTCGTTTCTGGCAAGATATGGGCGCTACACGTGCAATTTTGGCGCGCGAGCTTCCTATAAAAGATGTTGCTGAGATAAAACAGAAAGTGCCTGATATGGAACTTGAATGTTTTATCCATGGGGCACAATGCGTTTCATTTTCAGGCCGTTGCCTCTTGAGTGATTATATGACAAATGGTGAGCGCAAAGCTAATTCAGGAAATTGCTCTCAGCCTTGCCGTTGGAGCTATAAGCTTGTTGAAGACACACGCCCTGGCGAATATCAGGAAATCGTTCAGGATGAAAAGGGTACTCATATCCTTTCTACAAAAGATTTATGTCTTGTAAAACACTTGAAAGATATGATTGAAGCAGGAATTGACTCATTCAAAGTTGAAGGCAGAACAAAAAGTTTATACTATGTTTCAGCTGTAGCAAAAGCTTACAGAGAAGCAATTGACACAGTTATGCAAAACCCGAAAGCTGATATGCAGCCTTATTTTGAAGAGCTTTTAAAAGTAGGTAACCGCGGTTATACAACAGGTTTCTATTTAGGAGAAGGTTATCCAAAAGACGGTTACAGCTATGATATTTCAAAAGGTCTTGCAGGAGCAGATTTCTTATGTGAAATTTGTGAAAAAGATGAAGCCTGGTATCGTATCAAAATTAAAAACAAATTTTTCAAAAACGAAGATATTGAAATAATTTCACCATCCGAAAAGTTTATTACTCAAGTTACTGAAATAAAAACTTTAAAAGGTGAAGAACTAGAACTTGCTAACACAAACGACGATTTGTGGGTCAAATTCGCAAAAGCGCCTGTAGAGTACAATTACGCAATGGCTCGTACAATCGGAATAAAAGGCGGAGTTTGTGAATCACAGAAATGTGCTTGCGGAGATTAGAGGTAACGATGTTTTTAAAACCTGATTATAATTTAAAAAATGTATATGAAATAAATTTTGAAGAACTTAAGCAACAAGGTATTAAATGTATAATGTTTGACCTTGATTCTACTGTTATGGTTTCAAAAGCAGCTAATTTTCTGCCTGAAACTGTCGAATGGTTTAATACTTTTATAAAAGATTTTGAAGTTGCAATTATATCTAACAACAAAAACGAAAAATATATCGAAAATGCCTCTAAGCTTGCACCTTGCAGAGTTATTGGAAAAGCAGATAAACCAAACCCTAAAATAATGGCAAAATACCTTGAAGAAGTAGGAATCGAGCCATCTTGCGCAATAATGGTAGGAGACAGACCGCTTACAGATATTCTTGCAGGTAAAAGACTCGGCTGCAAAACAATTCTAGTCGGCTCGATTAACCCGAAAGAAAATCTGCCGACAAAATTTGTACGTGCACTTGAAAGAAGCACTATAAAAAAATAGCTTTATAAAACACGATTTGTATGCAAACCCTTAGCATAGTCTTTTATACTGTTAAAGGTTGTTTCCAGAAGCTTATTAACAGACTCTTTTGTATTATAAGCAATATGCGGAGTAATTATTACATTTTTAAATGCTAGAAGCTTTTCTGTCACAAGTGCACTTGTTAAACATTTTTGATCCGGCTGCTTCAAATCATCAAGAAGATCTCCGCCAAAAGAGAGTTGTTCACATTCAATTACATCCAGAGCGGCACCTTTAACCTTTTCACTCAGCAGATTTTCGTAAAGTGCTACAATATCAACCAGTTCTCCACGAGCAGTATTAATAATATAAACTCCGTCCTTCATCTTATTAAATGATTCAGCGTTCAACAAATGATATGTTTCTGGAGTATAAGGAATATGGAGAGATATTATATCAGAGTTCTTCAACAACTCATCATACTCAACAAATTCTACAATATCTTTTAGAGCATCTGATTTTTTATAAGAATATACTAGAACTCGCATTCCAATAGAATGAGCAATTTGAGCAACTCCGCTTCCAATTGCTCCGCCACCAATAATACCAATTGTCATATTTTCAAGGTTACGTCCTTCATAATCAGCATAATTTATCAGATTTTTTTGTACCGCAAAATAAGCAGGTAGCATATTTCTTATCATAGATATCATCAACCCTATTGTATACTGTGCAACAGCCGTATGACCGTAGCTCTCAACATTAAAAACAGCAATATTATTCTGAGTGCAATATTTTACATCTATATGGTTAAATCCTGTTGAACGGGTTGCAATAATTCTTAGATTCTTAAATTTGCTCAATACCTCTTCTGTTACATTTGAATTAATAAAAACACTAATGACATCTGTTTCGTTTAACTGATCTTCCGTTAATTGAGACATTTCATTAAGCGGCTCATCAATAAAAGTTATATCAAAATCTTTAAACTCATGTGTATTAAAAAATTCACGTTCAGAATCTCTGAAATCAAACATTAGCATTTTCATAATAAACAAACTCCTTTTAATAAAAGTATTGCTTATTCAAAAATTTTATCCATTGAACAACCGGTTAATAATAAAAAACGGAACCCTGTGGATTCCGTTTTAAAATACCTTATTCTCTATTTTTCTTTCTACTCTCTTTTTGTTCTCTTCTTTAGCTCTCTCACTTAATCTAATTTGAATTAAACGCCTGCACCGTTTTTGCCTTTGATTTCGGTTTGTTCCTTTTTCTCTGCTTCCTCGTCTTTAGCTGCCTTTTTATTGTCCTGTTCTTCAACATACATTGTTGCGAACTGTTCGTACAAATCTGAATCCTGAAGAATTTCATCTAATTCAAGATATTTATTTTCATCAACATTAGCTTCTTCAAACTGTTCTTTTGAAATACCTGCTTTTTGAGCAGTTTTTTCTGTTAAATGATTAGAACCAATGTTTTTGATTATAAAGTTTTTCAAAACATTTGCATTAATATTAGCTGACATAATTACTGCTCCTATTTTAAATTCATCTTACATAGATATAAAGTATATAAATTTTGTTCAATTTCAGAGTTGATAAAATTCGTTACAAAACTTAATACTTCAAAACAGGTACTGCACTAATAAGTTTCTTTGTATAATCTTCTTTAGGGTAACGGAATATTGTTCCCGCATAATTTTCTTCTACGAGTGAGCCGAAATACATTATACCAACTCTGTCAGCAAGGTATTTAATAACATTCATATCATGAGAAATAAATAATATTGTTAAATCTCTTTTTAGCCTCAAGTCTTTTAATAAATTAATTATCTGAGCTTGAATACTTGCATCAAGAGCACTTACCGGCTCATCTGCAATTAGAAGTTTCGGATTAAGTATTAACGCCCTTGCTATTGCAATACGCTGTCTTTGCCCGCCTGAAAACTCGTGAGGGTAAAGGTTTAAACAAGAAAGCGGAAGTCCAACATCAGAAAGAACTTCTTCAACAAGAGTTTCTTTTTCGCTTTTTGCAAGTTTCGTATTAATATCAAGAGGCTCAACCAAAATATCTTTAATCTTCATCTTAGGATTCAAGCTTGAATACGGGTTCTGAAAGACCATTTGTACATTTTTAGGGTAATCACGTTTTATATTATATATATTTACCCCTTCATAAAGAATTTCACCTGAAGTTGGCAAGACCAGTTTGGTTATTGCTTTAGCTAATGTTGATTTTCCGCAGCCTGATTCACCTGCAAGAGCATATATTTCGCCTCGCTTAAGTTTGAGAGATACATCATTTACGGCTTTAACAACAGATTTATCACCCTCTTTTATACTCTTATATTCAATTGACAGGTTCTTAATATCTAATAAAATTTCCATAGACATATTTTATCATATTTTATGGTAATATTAAAATTAGAGGAGTTACTATGTTCGAGAATATTTTTCAAAGATATCTTACAGCTAAAAACATTATATTTTTTATTGTAATGATATTATTAATCAGATTTATTGCAACAATTAAGGATATTGCAATCCTATTCTTTGCATCCTATGTAATAGCGTGTTCATTAAACCCGTTAGTAGATAAATTTGCAAAAAAACTAAACAGAAATGCTGCAGCAGGACTTGTATTACTAATAACAGTTTTAATTGCAGGTGCATTTTTTATTCCGCTTATTGCAATGGGAGGACACGAAATTAAATCATTTGTTGCTCATATTCCTATGTATATTGAGTCAATAAAAGAATTTGTTTCAACAATACCTTTTATCAGCAAATCGGAGCTTGCGGCTATTGATTTAGGAGATTTTATATCCTCTGCATCAGGAATAACCTCAAAATTCGTAAACCAATCTATTAATATTAGTATAAACTTTGCTCAGGCAATTGTTTATTTAATTGCAGCACTTATTATTATATTCTACTTTATGGCAGATAAAGATACTGTAAAAAAAGCTTATATGAGCCTTTTTCCGGCAGATATGAAAGAAAAAGCCGATGAAATCATTGAAACAATTTCAAAGAAAATCGGTGGATATGTAATCGCTCAAATTGCAACAATGACAAGTGTTGGAGTTATAATGACAATTGGGCTTCTGCTTATTGGAGTTGATTATGCAGTACTTTTGGGACTTATCACTGCAGTATTGGATATCGTTCCTGTTGTCGGACCAGCAATTGCACTTGTAATCTGTTTAATTACTGCCTCAAAAGCCGGTGTTTTAACACTTGTATTAATTTGTGTAGTTTTCGCAATCGCCCAGCTTGCTGAAAATAACTTTGTAAGACCTTATATTTTTGGAAAGTTTTTAGATTTACATCCGCTAATTATATACCTATTCTTATTTATAACAGCACAACATCTTGGAGTAGTAGGTGTAATCTTTGCTCCAGCAATTGCTGCAACTGTTTGTGTACTAATTGAAGAACTATATATAAAGAACATTAATTAATATGGCAAAGTCAAACTACAACCTAATAATGGCATATCCTGCAATCGAAGAGTTTGCACTCTCTTCACTTGGGTATATGTGGCTTTGTAAGATTGCTTCCGAATTAATAAACACGGAGAGAATTAGTACCGATTCTGCGTATTTTAATATTAAAACAACCGGAGCAATTGCATTTTCATTGTCTTTTGACTTTGATTTTCTCGGTGTCTTTGAGATTTTGGAGAAAAATAATATACCTTTCCTTGCAAACGAGCGCGGAGAAGATTATCCGCTGATTTTTGCAGGAGGGCCTGTTATAACTACAAATCCGGAACCATTAAAACAAATTTTTGATTTTATGATGATTGGCGACGGTGAAGAGAATTTTAAATCTGTCGTGAAGATTCTCGCAAAAGGAATGAATAAAGCTGAGACACTTAGAGAGCTTTCTGGACTGGAGGGGATTTATGTGCCTTCTATAACTACAAAAGTAAAAAAAGTAACAGAAACGCTTAATAATGTTATCTATACCCCGATTGTGAGTGATAAAAGCTATTTTAAAGACACCTTTATTATAGAAGTTGCACGCGGATGTATGAACCGCTGTGCTTTTTGTACCGCATCTTATTTGAATTTGCCTTTCAGACACTATGATTATGAAAAAATTATTGACGCAATTGAATTAGGATTAAAACAGACTAACAAAATCGCATTATTGGGAGCACAAATTAGTGCTCATCCTGAATTCAATAATATTATGAAGTATCTGCGGGATAAAATGGACTCCGGAGTAAATATTGAGCTTGGAATTTCTTCGCTGCGTACAGATTCTGTTACACCAGAATTGGTTCAAACTTTAGTAAAAGGCGAACAAAGGACATCTACAATTGCAATTGAAGCAGCGAGTGAACGATTAAGACGCTTCATTAATAAAAACCTAAAAGAAGAACAAATCTTAAATGCTGTTCGAATTGCGCGTGAAAACGGGCTAAGAGGACTTAAAATATACTCAATGCTAGGAATTCCAACAGAAACTCAAGAGGATATTGACGAATTTTTGAGACTTGCCAAACTAATAAAATCAGAAAGAAAAAGAGAGACATAACAATGAAGTACATCTTAAAAATTATTCTGTTTGTTGAATATTAACAGTTGAAAATATTAAAATCATGTTCTACAAACACCATGGAAATACTATTGACACATTTTCTCACTGTGCTTGAAATTAGCATTTTCTTAATGTTTAACTTCAAAGAGTTTTTGCTATTTTGAAATTTTAAAAATATATGTACTGATAAAATAATTTCTCTTCTAGAAAGGCTGACAATGTTTTTTAAGTAAACTGATTGTTAGACAATGTACACAGATATATAATGCATTTTAAATACTCTCTCACTATGTTAGGTGGTATCATATAAGGGCTTTTGAATATATTTCTTAATGATTCATTTTTAATATTTTATGCTCTTTTACTATGCTTAACTCCCAAAGAATATTTTGTATGTTTTGAAACAATTTAGTATTCAACATTAGATATAGGATCCTCAGTTATGGATAGTATTAAATATTCATTAATGATATTTTAAGGTATGAAAGGATATAAATATAAAAGTTGAACAATTTTTTATGTATTATTTGATTCTCAAAATACTCAATATTATTAATATGTTTGATGTATAAAATGCATTTAACTAATAAAAAGATATAAGAAAAAATTATTCTTTAAAGACCCACTCCAATTGAAAAGCTACTGATAAAATATTTACAATAATTTCTTTACTATTTGTTGATCTAAGGGTTCATTCTTTATTTCTCTCTTTCTCTTTCTCTTTCTTTCTCTCTCTCTGTC